>JAFTNX010000245.1 GCA_017451665.1 Oscillospiraceae bacterium
TAAAGCCTTATGGGTTTACAATTACCGATAAACAGCTTAAAAGGGCAGGCCTTGACTATTGGGATAAGCTTGAAATATATGAATACGAAAATCTCGAAGAATTTTTTGAGAAAAATAAAGGCGAGTATTATTTTTTTACCACAAAGGGAGAAAATACTTACAGCGATGTGAGTTATGAAAATAACTGCTATCTTGTTTTTGGAAGAGAGGATAAGGGACTTTGCGAAAAGCTTCTCTTTGAAAACAGAAAAAACTGCGTGAGAGTTCCTATGAGAAATAATCTTCGTAGTCTTAATCTTTCAAATACCGTTGCTATTGCAACATACGAGGTTTTAAGACAATGGGATTTTCCTGACCTTACAAGAGAGGGAAAACTTACACAGTACACTTGGGAATAGTAAAAAACGGTTTTGCCGTAAAATAGAAAGGATTGTATAAATTTATGCCAAAAATCAAACTTATGACAGACTCAGCAAGTGATATTTCTTTTGAAAATGAAAAGAAGTATGACATTAAAGTGATGAATTTCAAGCTCGTTATGGGCGAAGAAAGCTATGTATCCAGAGTTGATTTTGACAACGAAAAATTCTACAAAATGCTTGACGGATATGACGGAATTCCTACACATTCACAGATTACATCTTTTGAGTATCTTGAAGAATTTGAAAAATACTATAACGAAGGCTATACAGATGTTATAAATGTTACTATCAATGCTAATGCTTCATCAACCTATTCAAATGCAGTTATGGCTGCTGAACAGTTTTTTGAAGAACACCCTGAGGCAAAGGATAAGTTCAATATCTATAATATCGACAGCGAAAGCTATACTGCAACATATGGTTATCCTATCTGCAGAGCTGCTACAAAAATCAAGAGAGGTGCTACTGCAACAGAGGTTGTAAACTATATCAAGGCAAGACTTTCAAAGAGCGTTATTTATTTTGCTATGTATACTCTCAAGTATGCAAGAAAATCAGGAAGAATTCCAAGCGCTGCTGCTTTTGTAGGTGAAGTTTTAGGACTCAAGCCTATTATGAGAATTTGTGACGGCGAAATCAAGACTCACGAAAAGGTAAGAGGAGATAAGGCTATTATGCCTAAGATTGAAAGCCTTGTAAGTGGCGAAATTATTCCTCAGACACCTTACTGTATTATCTACGGCAGCGACCTTGAAGCCCGTGATGAAATGGCTCGTGTTATGACTAAGAAGCTTGGCTATCCACCTGCTGATTTCTATCAGATTGGTGCAGTTATTTCTGTAAACGCCGGCCCACAGGTTGTAGGCGTTATGTTCAAGTCAAGAACAAGATAAGCTGTCGACACACATTGCACAATTCACAATGCACATTTTATAGTTGATACTGTTAGTTGGGAAATGTAATAAAATTTGTTTTTTTTATCAAAAATACTTGCAATTTTTCTCAATATGATATACAATATAAAGTGGTTGTTAAACTTATAACAATTAGTAAATTATCGGAGAAATCCGAAAAAATAAAATCAGAGAGGATGTCACATTTATGGCAGGTTTAAACAAGGTTACAGTTGAAGACATTAACGTAAAGGGCAAGAAGGTTCTTGTAAGAGTTGACTTTAACGTTCCACTTAAGGATGGCGTTATCACAAACGACAACAGAATTACTGCTGCTCTTCCTACAATCAATAAGCTCACTGAGAATGGCGCAAAGGTTGTTCTTTGCTCACACCTCGGTAAGCCAAAGAACGGTCCGGAGGACAAGTTCTCACTCGCTCCTGCTGCTGCAAGACTTGCAGAGCTCGTAAACACAAAGGTTATTTTTGCTAAGGACGATACAGTTGTTGGCGAAAACGCTAAGAAGGCTGTTGCTGAAATGAACGACGGCGAAATCGTTGTTTTGGAAAACACAAGATTCAGAGGCGCAGAAGAAACAAAGAACGGCGAAGATTTCGCTAAGGAACTTGCTGACCTCGTTGACGGCGAAGCATTCGTAATGGACGCTTTCGGTTCAGCTCACAGAGCACACGCTTCAACAGCTGGTGTTACAAAGTTTGTTAAGGAAACAGCTGTTGGTTACCTCATGCAGAAGGAAATCAACTTCCTCGGAAACGCTGTTGAAGACCCGGTTAGACCATTCGTAGCTATCCTCGGTGGTGCTAAGGTTGCTGACAAGCTCAACGTTATCAACAACCTCATCGAAAAGTGCGATACACTTATTATCGGTGGTGGTATGGCTTACACATTCCTTAAGGCACAGGGCAAGGAAGTTGGTACTTCACTTGTTGACGATACAAAGATTGACTACTGTAAGGAAATGATTGAAAAGGCAGCAGCAGCTGGTAAGCAGCTCCTTCTCCCAGTTGATACAACAATCACAAAGAATTTCCCAGACCCAATCGACGCTGAAATCGAAGTTGAAGTTTCTGATACAATTCCTGCTGATATGATGGGACTTGACATCGGAACAAAGACAGCTGAACTTTATGCTGAAGCTGTAAAGAGCGCTAAGACAGTTGTTTGGAACGGACCTATGGGCGTATTTGAAAACCCAATCCTTGCAAAGGGAACAATCGCTGTTGCTAAGAGCCTTGCTGAAACAGACGCTACAACAATCATCGGTGGTGGTGACTCAGCTGCAGCTGTTATCCAGCTTGGTTTTGCTGACAAGATGAGCCACATCTCAACAGGTGGTGGAGCATCACTGGAATACCTCGAAGGAAAGGTTCTCCCAGGTATCGACGTTATCGCTGACAAGTAAGCAAACGTTACGGTTTGACCGACCTACCCTCGCTTTTCATTTGAGAGGACTTCTCATTTTGAGTGCTCGGGTGTTATCTCCTCACGGAGTTAGGCTTTAGATTGATAAGACCGAAAATACGAATACGGGCGATTGACAATTGCGATAATACGAATATAAAATCAAGAGCAGGCAGAAATGTCTGCTCTGTTTTTAAAAAGGGGAATAATATTATGGGGCGTTATTTTTCAGTAATTGTATGCGGTTATTTATTTTTGGTTTTGTTCAGAGTAGCAGTGTTCTTGATAAATAATCATAAGAGTTTCATTGATTTTTTTAGTGGCAAGGATAAAAGCCTTTCGGGATTTTTTGAACTGATAGATTATAAATACCTGTTGTTAGGTATAAAAACAGAAGAAAATTCAGGTCGCAGTAATAATGCACGTTATATAAAAACCGAAGCAACTGTTATCGATAAAAAAGTTAATAAAACTGAATTTTACGATGAATACGGTAAACTTGTTACTAAAAAGAGTTTCGACCTTAAAGTTAAGTTCTATGTAGGTGATGAAAGTTTTGTATCTTTTGTCCATACAGACCGTTATGATGACAAAGTGAAGATATTTTATAATGTTGATAATCCTCACGAAATTTATCTTCAGGACGACCCTGAATTAGTGATGGAGAATAAAAAGAATAATTTCAGTAATGCAGTTTCAACTTCGTTGTATGTAGGTATCGTTGTTATAGTGTTGCTGTTTTATATGTTGGGTAATAAGTCATAACAAGCTGACATTCGGATGCTGTTTTTTATGGATTAAATACATAGTTATATAATTGACAAAAAGCTTGAAATATAGTATAATATTTAGGCATGAATTTATATTTTAAAAGGAGTTTTTTACTATGAAAAAAGACGTTAGAAAGGCTATTATTGCCGGAAACTGGAAAATGAACAAGACAAGACCTGAGGCTAAGGCTCTTCTCGAAGAAATCAAGCCACTGGTTGCAAACGCTGACGGTAAGGTTGAGGTTATCGCTTGCGTACCTTTCACAAACCTTGAAACAGCTATCAACACAACAGCAGGTTCAAACGTAAAGATTGGTGCTGAAAATGTTCACTTTGAAAAGAGTGGTGCATTCACAGGCGAAATCTCTGCTGATATGCTCGTTGAACTGGGCGTTGAATATGTAGTTATCGGTCACTCAGAAAGAAGACAGTACTTTGGTGAAACTGATGAAACAGTTAACAAGAGAACAAAGGCTGCACTTGCTGCTGGTCTTAAGCCAATCGTTTGCGTAGGCGAACTTCTCTGGGAAAGAGAATGCAACATTACTGAAGAAGTAATTGCAAGACAGATTAAGCTTGACCTTTATGATGTTTCTGCAGAAGACGTTAAGAAGACAGTTATCGCTTACGAACCAGTATGGGCTATCGGAACAGGTAAGACAGCTACTGCTGACCAGGCTGAAGAAGTTTGTGCATTCATCAGAGCTACACTTGCTAAGATTTACGATGAAGCTACTGCTGAAGCTGTTACAATTCAGTACGGTGGTTCAATGAACGCTGCTAACGCTGCTGAACTTCTTTCAAAGCCAAACGTTGACGGTGGTCTTATCGGTGGTGCTTCACTTAAGGCTGGCGACTTCAACACAATCGTTCAGGCAGCTGTATCTTGCTAAAGCAAGCTACCGGAGTAAATTTTCTCTGCTCATAATATGAGCAGTTTTGTTCCAAAACCGAAAATTTCTCCCGGTTTGTGAAATAACAAGGTTTAATGCGTTTATGCGTATTTTAATCCAATTTATAATCAGAAAGGACAAATAACTATGTCTAAAAAACCTGTTGTTCTTGTTGTAATGGACGGTATCGGTTTTTCAGTTACAGGTATCGGAGATGCTGTTACTGAGGCTAATACACCTACACTTGACAGACTTTTAAAAGAATATCCAAATACTTCACTCAAGGCTCACGGTGACGCAGTAGGACTTCCTTCTGACGACGATATGGGTAACTCTGAAGTAGGTCATAACGCACTTGGTTGTGGACAGATTTATTCACAGGGCGCTAAGCTTGTTAATGAATCAATCGAAAGTGGAAAGATGTTTGCTTCTGAAACATGGAAGAAGCTTGTTAAGAACTGTATCGAAAACGGTACTGCTATGCACTTTATCGGACTTCTTTCTGACGGTAATGTTCACTCAAATATCTCACACCTCAAGATTATGGTTAAGCGTGCTAAGGAAGAAGGCGTTTCAAAGGTAAGATGCCATATCCTTCTTGACGGACGTGACGTACCTGCTACAAGTGGTATGACATATATCGAAGACCTTGAAAGCTGCCTTGCTTCTGTAAATGACGCAAGCTTTGACGGTAAGATTGCTTCCGGTGGTGGAAGAATGAAGGTTACAATGGACAGATACCAGGCTGACTGGAATATGGTAAAGACTGGTTGGGATACTCACGTTAAGGGTGAGGGAAGAATGTTTGCATCAGCTGCTGAGGCTTATACAACTCTCAGAGAAGAAACAGGTGCTATCGACCAGGACCTCCCACCATTCGTTGTTGCTGAAAACGGCGAGCCTGTAGGTAAAATCTGTGATAACGACAGCGTAATCCTCTTTAACTTCAGAGGCGACAGAGCTATCGAAATGTCAATGGCATTTGACGACGAAGGCTTTGATAAGTTTGATAAGGGTGGATATAATCCAAAGGTTATGTATGCTGGTATGCTCCAGTATGACGGCGACCTTAACCTCCCTAAGAATTACCTTGTTAACCCACCTGAAATTACAAATACACTTTCAGAAGTGCTTGTAAATGCAGGGCTTAACTCATACGCTGTTTCTGAAACTCAGAAGTACGGTCATGTTACTTACTTCTGGAACGGAAACAAGTCAGAAAAATTCTCAGATACTCTTGAAACATGGAAGGAAATTCCATCAGATAAGGTTTCATTTGACGAAAGACCTTGGATGAAGTCTGCTGAAGTTACTGATGACCTTATTGAAGCTATCAAGTCACAGAAGTATGACTTCTTAAGATGTAACTATCCAAACGGCGATATGGTTGGACATACAGGCTCAATGGAAGCTACAATTATCGCTGTTGAAGCAGTTGACCTTGCTCTTGCAAGACTTCTTAAGGTTGCAGACGAATATAACTGCACAGTTCTTATCACAGCTGACCACGGTAACGCTGATGAAATGATGGAAAAGAATAAGAAGGGTGAAATTGCTGTTAGAACAGCTCACTCACTTAACAGAGTTCCATTTATCATTTACGATAAGGAAACCAAGTACGAGATTAAAGACGCTGACAGCAATAAGTACGGTCTTGCAAACGTTGCAGGAACAGTTGCTAAGCTTCTTGGCGTTGAAGCTCCTGACTGCTGGGAAGACGCAGTTATCTAATGCATAACAATTAAAATAAAAACAGTCAAGTGTAAAAGCTTGGCTGTTTTTGTCGTTTTGCTCATAAAACAAGGCGTATTTTTGTTTAAAACGGCGTATTTTTTAAAAACGTTGATTTTAATGTTTTAATATGGTATATTTATATTAAAATATATCAAATTAAATGGAGGGATTGTTTTGCTTAATATCGATTCAATCGAAGAGTTTGAGAAAAAAATCAAACGTGTTATAATTACCGAAGAAGAAATTAAGGAAGCTATTAAAAAAGCAGGTAAACAAATCAGCGATTCATATGACGGAAGACCTATTTTGCTTGTAAGTATCTTAAAGGGCGCATTTGTTTTTATGGCTGATTTGTGCAGAGCGATTACTGTTCCTTGTGAAATCGGATTTATGTGTGCAAAGAGCTATTATAACGGCACAGTTTCATCTGGAGTAGTTAAAATCACAATGGATTTGGAACAGGATATAAGCAACTACCACGTTGTAATTGTTGAGGATATTATCGACACAGGAAGAACACTTAATGACGTTGTGAAAATGCTTAAAAGCAGAAATCCACTTTCGTTGAAAGTTGTTACACTTCTTGATAAGCCTGACAGAAGACTTGTTGACTTTACAGCTGATATTGCACTGTTTACAATTCCTGACTATTTTGTAATCGGATATGGTCTTGATTGTGGAGAATACTTCCGTAATCTTCCTTATATCGCTGAATTTAATGAGGAGGATAACTAAATGCTTGAAAAGATTTTTAAATTAAAAGAAAAAAATACCAATGTAAAAACTGAAATTACAGCAGGTATTACTACCTTTATGACAATGGCGTATATCCTTGCTGTAAACCCAAGTATTCTCGGTGAGGCAGGTATGGACCCTACCGGCGTTTTGCTTGCAACCTGTATTGCATCGTTTATCGGCTCTGTATGTATGGCATTTATGGCTAATTTGCCGTTTGTACTTTCAGCAGGTATGGGACTTAACGCATTCCTTACTTATACTGTTGTTCACGGTTTTGGTTATCCGTGGCAGGTAGCACTTCTTGCCGTGTTTATTGAAGGTATTATTTTTATTGTTCTTTCTATCACAAATGTCAGAGAGGCAATATTCAACTCAATTCCATTTACCCTTAAAAACGCTGTTTCTGTCGGTATCGGTCTGTTTATTGCATTTATCGGACTTCAGAATGCAGGACTTTCTGTTGGAAATTCATCAACACTTGTTTCAATTGTAAGCTTTACTGATAACTTTAAAACTTCAGGTATCAGCGCACTTCTTGCGATTGTGGGAACACTTATTACAGCAATTCTCTATATCAAAAAAGTAAAAGGCTCTATTCTTATTGGTATTCTCGCAACATGGATTTTAGGAATTATCTGCCAGCTTGTAGGAATTTATGCCCCTGACGCACAGGCAGGCTTCTATTCGCTTATCCCTTCATTTGAAATGACAGACTTTTCAAAGCTTGGTGAAACCTTCGGACAGTGCTTTAACGTTGATTTAAGTGATGTTGGTATATTCAATTTTATCGTAATTATTTTCTCATTCCTCTTTGTTGACCTTTTTGATACACTTGGAACTCTTATCGGCGTAAGCGCTAAGGCTGAAATGCTTGATGATGAAGGAAAACTCAAGGAAATCAAGCCTGCACTTATGGCAGACGCTATCGCAACAACATCAGGTGCTGTTCTTGGTACATCAACAGTAACAACCTTCGTTGAGTCATCAGCAGGTGTTGCAGCAGGAGGAAGAACAGGTCTTACAGCATTGGTATCAGGTATTCTTTTCCTTGTTTCAATGCTCTTTGCACCGATATTTACAGCTATTCCGGCTTTTGCAACAGCTCCTGCACTTATCATCGTAGGATTTCTTATGTTCAGCAACATCGCAGCACTTAAATTTGACGATGACGGTTACTCAAAGACAATTCCTGCATACCTTTGTATAATTGCAATGCCTCTGTTTTACAGTATTTCAGAAGGTATCTCAATCGGAGTCATTTCTTATGTAGTTATTAATCTTATCTGTAAAAAGCATAAGGATATAAACCCTGTTATGTATGTGCTTGCAGTACTGTTTATTCTCAAATATATATTCCTTTAAAAATACAAAGCCCTGTGATTTTTCACAGGGCTTTTTTAGTGTTTGGTGTAAGTTTTGGGAGAAATTTGTTGACATATCGTCGAAGAAATGTTAAAATAATCAAAGGAAAGGGGGCTTTATGGTGAGGAAATATTTTTTCTATTTTATAGCTCAGTTGTTATCTGTGTTGTCGCTTATAGGATATTACCTTGTGGGGAATTTTATTTTTGAAATGTCACCGACAGGGGAAACCTTTGATGTTTATAACGGAATTGTAGAGCTTACTCCTTATGTTTATGTAAAGCCTGCAATTGCTTTGTTCGGAGTGCTTATTCAGGCGCTTGGAATTTTCCTTTTCAGCGTGTGCTTCGGAATACTTGCAAAATACTGTAAATTCAATCTCAATCATAATGCAAAGGTTGTTTCATTCGGAATTTTTGCTTGCTGTTATATAGCTGCTGCAACATATCTTTTTACGAATAATTTTGTTGTGCTTAATATCGGTGACAGCTTTGCGATGAAGGAAATGTGGGCTAACGCTCTGGCATTTCTTATGTGCTTCGGGGCTTGTGTCTGGGGCTTTTGTGCGATGTATTATTTCAAGAATAATAACAACCACCTTATTTACAGCAACGAACAGAAACCTGTTAAAAACTAAATAAAAAACAAGGTATCGGCTATTAAACCGATACCTTTTTTATTATTATTCTTTAATTACTTCTACTTCATCAGCTTTTTCAATTTCATTGGCAAGCTCACTTGGCGTAATTTCCAGAGCTTCAAGTTCTTCTAACGTGAGTGGCTTTCTGTCAGATTTAGGGTGCTTGTAAAAATGCTCGATGTCACCTGTGTATGCATTTGTTTCAGGTGGAAGCTTCTTTGCGATAAGTCTGTTTGCAACAGCAACTCTTGTAAGACTGTAAAACAGCGCACAAGTCGGTACTGCAAATACCATTCCCACAAATCCGAAAAGTCCACCACCGATAAGAATTGAAATTACAACGCCGATAGCAGGAATTCCTGTTGAGTTTCCGAGAATACTTGGACCTAAAATGTTTCCGTCAAACTGCTGGATAGCAAAAATCATAATGCAGAAAATCACAACATCCTTTAAGCTTGATGTACTCAGGAGAATGAGCAACGCACTTGGAATTGCTCCAAAGAAAGGTCCGAAAAACGGCACAATGTTTGTTATACCTATAATTACAGAAATCATAATAATATACGGCATATCGAGAATTGTCATACAGATAAATGTGATTGCACCGATAATTGCAGAGTCGATGATTTTTCCGATAATAAAGCCCGAAAAAATCTTGTTTGACTGTGACGCAATAGAAAAAATTCTGTCGCAGGTTTTTCTTCTGAAAATAGCAAGAATGATTTTTCTTATCTGACCAAGGTGAGTTTCCTTGCCTGCGAGCATATAGATTGATACGATAAAACCTAAGAGGATATTCTTGATAAGATTAACAACACCAAAAGCAGATGTGGAAATGTTTTCTAAAATAGGCTTTAATGTGTCGAGAAGTGCGCTTATGTCACTGGAATAAGTGTTGATAGCATTGATAAGTCTTTTCTGAATTTCTTCGTTGTCCTTAAAAAGCTCAGTAACCCATTTTGTAAGCTGGTCAACCCATAAGCTGATGTTGTCAAAAATGGTGGTTATACTGTCAAGAATTTCAGGAATTACTATGTATAAAAGTCCTACTACAACTGTTACTGAAAGAATACAGGTAAGCGATAGTGAAATCGCCCTGACAGTCTTTTTGTGTTTTCGTTGTTTAAAGATGAAGTGATACAAAAACCGTTCAAGCTGTTTCATAATAGGATTCATCAGAAAAGCTAAAACCAGACCCCAGATAACCGGCATAAGCACGTTTATTACTTTTTGTGTCATTGCCCAGAAGGTGTCAAACTTCAACACTACCACAATCATCAGAAGAGTGATTGTAATAATAAGCAGTATGTATTTTGCAAGAGTTGAATACTTCTTGTTGGAGTAATTATTCATCTTGTCAGTCCTTTCATTCTATTATCATTACTAAATTTCATTATACACCATATTTTTATAAATTACTATACCTTTTTTGAAATTTCCAAAATTTTTTTCTCACAAAAAATATCATACCACCTATCGACAAACATAAGTTTTTATGTTAAAATAAAAGGTAAGAATTTTTATTGAAAAGGTGATTTTGGTGTCAGAATTTTTTGAGCTTAAAAGAAAGGCTCTTGATAAATATTTTAGTAAAATGAACGATATGCAGAAAAAAGCTGTTTTTCAGGTAAAGGGGCCTCTTCTTGTGCTTGCAGGCGCAGGAAGCGGAAAAACCACTGTGCTTGTAAACAGAATTGCAAATATGATATATTTCGGAAACGCTTATAATGACGAAACCGAACTGAGAGTTTCACCGGAAGAAATTGAGTTTTTAAAGGGCTACATAAACGGCACTTATACCGATAGCGAAAAGCTCCGTGACATTGTTGCATTTGACTGCGTAAATCCTTGGAATATCCTTGCTATTACCTTTACAAACAAGGCAGCAGGGGAGTTGAAGGACAGAATAAATAATATGCTTGGGCAAGCGTCAGAAGGCGTTGTGGCAGCTACATTCCACTCTGCCTGTGTGAGAATTTTAAGACGTGAAAGCGAAAACATCGGCTATTCATCAAGCTTTACAATCTACGATTCGGACGACTCTTTAAGACTTGTAAAGGCTTGTATGAAGGAACTTGATATTTCCGAAAAGATGTTTGCAACACGTTCTATTCTTTCTGAAATTTCACGACAGAAGGATAAAATGGTTTCTCCTGCTGTGTATTTTTCAAACGTAAATAACGACTATAAAGCGCTTATGATTGCAAAGGTCTATAAACTTTACCAGCAGAAGCTCAAAGACGCAAACGCTATGGACTTTGACGATATTATTTATAATACCGTATATCTTTTTGAGAATTTCCCTGATGTGCTTGACCACTATCAGAACAGATACAAGTATATCCTTGTTGACGAATATCAGGATACAAACCACGCACAGTACAGACTTATTTCACTTCTTTCCCAAAAGTTTGAAAACCTTTGTGTTGTGGGTGATGATGACCAGTCAATCTATCGTTTCCGTGGGGCAACTATCGAGAATATTCTGGAATTTGAAAACCAGTACCCACAAAGCAAGGTTATAAGACTTGAACAGAATTATCGTTCAACACAGAATATCCTTACCTGTGCAAACGAACTTATTAAAAACAATCAGGGCAGAAAGGGTAAAAACCTCTGGACTGATAAGGGCGACGGCGATAAAATCAATGTCTATATGGCAGGCAACGAAAGAAGCGAGGCAAAATACATTGCCGATATTATCCTTGATAACGTAAATAAGGGAAGATTTTATAGCTCACACGCTATCCTTTATCGTATGAATGCTCTTTCAAATGCTCTTGAAACTGCACTTACTCAGGGGGGTATTCCTTATAAGGTTATCAGTGGTGTAAAATTCTACGACAGAAAAGAAATCAAGGATATTCTTTCCTATCTTGCAGTTATAAACAACAACCATGATATGCTCCGTTTAAAAAGAATAATTAACGAGCCAAAGAGAAAAATCGGCGAGGCTACCGTTAATACAATTGAGCAGGTTTCAAGCGATTTGGGAATTTCACCTATTGAGGTTATGCGTCAGTCAGCTGAGCTTTCACCACTTGCCAAAAAGTCTGCACTTCTGACACAGACAGCAAGTATGTTTGACGAGCTTACCGAGCTTTCTGAAACTCTTCCTCTTGATGAACTTCTTGATGAAGTGCTTGAAAAGAGTGGCTATGAAGCGTATATGCGTACTCTTGGTGACGAGGGTATCGGTAGACTTGAAAACATCAAGGAACTTAAAACAACAATGGTCAACTATTCCGAAAACGCTGATGAACCAACCCTCTCAGGTTTTCTGGAAGAAATCTCACTTTATACCGACGCAGACAATATTGACGACGACGCTGACTGTGTACTTCTTATGTCAATGCACGCTGCAAAGGGACTTGAATTTCCTGTTGTTTTCTGTTCGGGTATGGAAGAGAATATCTTCCCGTCAGCAAGATGTATGGATACACAGGCTGACCTTGAGGAAGAAAGAAGAATTGCTTATGTTGCTATCACACGAGCAAGAGAACAGCTTTATCTTACTCACGCTGAATCAAGAATGCTTTTTGGTAAATCAAACTATAATAAGCCTTCACGATTTATCGAGGAACTCCCTTGTGAAAATGTTGTAAAAGAGGTTGAAAGAGGATTCGGGAATGTGTTTACACGCCACGAAAAACCACTTGCGTCCGATTACAGAGGAACAACCCTTTCACAGCAGATTAACAGAGGTTCAGTTATCGCAAGCAAGAGTACTTCGGACGAGCCTGTGGAGAAATTCACAGTGGGCGAAAGAGTAAGACATAAGATTTTTGGCGACGGAATGGTGCTTAACGCTATTCCTATGTCAAA
>JAFTNX010000246.1 GCA_017451665.1 Oscillospiraceae bacterium
CTTATCGGGAATACCCCACTTGTTAAGCTTAATAACTTCTCAAAGGGTAAGGATTTAAAGGGCGAAATTTTAGCAAAGCTGGAATTTAAAAATCCTGCAGGAAGTGTCAAGGACAGAGTTGCTTTAAAAATGGTTATTGACGCAGAGGAAAAGGGAATCTTAAAAAAAGGTGCTACAATAATCGAGCCTACAAGCGGGAATACAGGTATCGGTCTGGCGTCTGTTGCAGTTGCAAGAGGCTACAAGGCTGTGCTTACTATGCCTGAAACAATGAGCGTTGAAAGACGAAATCTTCTTAAGGCTTACGGCGCTGAAATTGTGCTGACAGACGGCAAAAAGGGTATGGCCGGGGCTATTGAAAAGGCAGAGGAGCTTAACAAATCCATTGAGGGAAGTGTTATTTTAGGGCAGTTTACAAACCCTGCAAATCCTCTTGCACATTATGAAACTACCGGCGTTGAAATCTGGAATGACACCGACGGAGAGGTAGATGTTTTTGTAGGTGGACTTGGCACAGGTGGTACTGTTACAGGCACTGCAAGATATTTAAAGGAAAAAAATTCTGATGTAAAAATTATCGGAATGGAACCTGCGTCCTCGCCGTTTTTAACCGAAAACAAGGCAGGCCCTCACAAAATTCAGGGAATTGGTGCAGGCTTCAAGCCTGAAATACTTGATTTGTCGGTGATTGACGAGATAGTAACTGTTACTGACGAGGAGGCTTACAAGACAGCAAACGAGGTTGCTAAAACTGAAGGCTTTCTTGTGGGCATTTCTTCGGGAGGGGCGCTTGCAGCAGCAGTAAAAATTGCACAGCGTGAAGAAAGTGCAGGCAAAACAATCGTTGTCCTTCTTCCCGACACAGGCGAGCGTTATCTTTCAACAGGAGTATTTGAATAACAAAAAAGAGCAGAGTAAAATCTGCTCTTTTTCTTGACATTGTTAAACTGAAATGGTACAATATTCTTATCCGAGGGGACGGCACCCATAATAAAAAACAGACGGAATGCAGGGGATGATACCCATAACAAAAAACGAGGCACAATTTAATATGTTGCAAAGGGGGAGAAACCCATAGAAAAAAACGTAATTGTAACTGACGAAAATGGCGAAAAGGTAGGTTGCACCTACCCGAAAAGAGCTAAAGGACTTGTTAAAAACGGTCGGGCAGAGTTTGTGAACGACCAGCAAATCAGGCTTTTGGCATTTCGTCAGAACGAGGCGAAAAGCCTGACAGACGAGCTTTGTCCGTCCGTAGACG
Organism: Oscillospiraceae bacterium; assembly: GCA_017451665.1. Taxonomy (GTDB): domain Bacteria; phylum Bacillota; class Clostridia; order Oscillospirales; family Ruminococcaceae; genus JAAZZIT01. The sequence goes on from JAFTNX010000246.1 coordinate 1,262, forward strand.
AATTTACGGAGGATAAGACTATGAAAAATATAATTGAATTTAACGCAAGAGAATTTAAACTTGATGTTACCTGTGAACAGAATGTCGGTGCGAGAATGTTTGTTACTGACTGTTTTGAAAAAAACATTGAAGTTTTTGAAATCGGAGACTGGCAGTGGTCGTGGACACAGATATGCTGTGAAAAAACCTTACAGAAAAACACCGATTATGTTTTCAGATTTGCAGTAACAGGTGGTTACAATCACACAAATGACGCACTTTTACAGCTGTGGATAAAGCCTGATAAGAGCTATGAGGACAGATATACATATATGCTTCAGAACAGCCTTTATAAACCAACACTCAGCAAAAAATACAACGAGGACCTGCTTCGTGTGTATGAAATTGAGTTTAATACAGGCGACAAAGAGGTTTTTGAATTTGTTTTTGTTTCACAGCACGCTGTCGCAAGAGTAATGCCTGCTTATGAGCTTTCAGCGTATGAAAGCTTTGAGGATATGACATATCAGCAGAAGTGGCAGGAAATTTCGGGAAACAACAGCTATAATGCTTCAAGTCAAAATCACGATTTTGCAGGAAATATAAACCTTAGTGGTGCAGTTATAAGCGATAAGACGCTCAATAAAATCATGGAATTTGTGTCATCGGGATGTTGCATTAACCTTAGTGGAGCAGTTATCAGCGATGATGAAGAGTCGGAAGAGGTTGATGATAGTTTTAAATTTTCTCATTTTGAGAAAATAGCTGAACATTTCGACAAGAAATTCTCAAACGTTAATACCGAGGCTGATAGCGAAAAAAAGTACAGCTTTGATTACAATGAAAACGGTGTATTGGTTTCAATAAAGATTGATTTTGACAATGACGATTATGATGTTAATGTTGATTGGAACGGCGATGACAGTCAAATAGAAAAATCAGTTGACAAGGCAATGGGAGCTGTAGCAAGTTGGTTTGGACAGCTTCAGAGCAAATACACAAACAATGATGAAAATATAGTTTTCATCAATGAGGCGTTGGTTGACGCAATGGAACAATTAAGCGAAATCCGTAATAATTGATTTTGACAGAAAGGACATAATATGAAAAACCTGCTTTTTAAAACGGAAGATTTCAAGCTTGACAGCACTGTGCCTACCTCTATCGGTAGCATTGTCAGGGTAAACGGCTTTGACGGAAATGAAGTTGAGGCTTGGCAGATTTCCGACTGGAACTGGAACTATTCTTCACTTAAAACAGAAATTCAGCTTGCACCAAACAGCGAATACATTTTCTGCTTCTGGCTTAACGGTGGCGAAAACGACCGTTATGACGAGGTTTGTAATGTGGAAATCTGGTTTGGCTCTGACTGGGAAAACAGAACTACTGTAAAATTAAACCGTGACCATTTTATGCCTGCTCTTGTTAAAAATGGCTGGTATCTTTTCTGCGTGCCTTTCAAGACAGCAGAGGAGGGCTACACCACAATCAGATTTAACGGAATGGGTGCAGTTATGACAATTGCGCCTGCTGACAATCCTGTTACATACGAGGAAATTGAGGGTGACGTTGATTCAAACGGAATGCCACAGCGCCCGAATGTTGTTTTTGAAAACGGCTATCCTGATGAACAGAACGAGGCTGCAATCACACTCAAGGCATTCGGGAAATCAATCAAGACAACACCTTCACAGGTTAAGAAAACACTTAAAATTTTAGGTGGTATTCTCGCTGTTGTGGTTGTCGTAAGAGGCTTTATCAGAAAGAAAAAGAAACACTAATTCAATGCACAATTGCAAACGTGACGTTTGCATCCTCCTCTGCCACACATCCTTTTGTTTGGGACTTGTATTTTGAGTTGTGGCAGGGCTATCGCCTTGCTAAGGCTCGGCTTGAAAAGATAAGAATTAAACTCACTATCATAAAAGGTAGTGAGTTTTTTATCTTTATAAGACGAGCCTTAAGCGAGTCGATAACACCCGAGCACTCAAAATTTCGATATTTCACAAATGAAATGCGAGGGTAGGACGGTGAAACCGTTAGGGTTTCCCTTAAACGTTTAATTCATAGTATGTTGTTTTTTATGGTGTAGTGATTTACTGAAATTTGTTGACTTGTTCATAAAGAATGTTTATAATTAAACTAATGTGAGTAAAAGGGGTGACTTTGTGTATTTTTACGAGATGCACCTTCATACGTCGGAAGGCTCAAACTGTGGTGGCTCAACCGGCGAGGAACAGGCTTTGTATTATAAAAGTCTGGGGTATGACGGGATTTTTGTTACCGACCATTTTTTTAACGGAAACAGCAGAATAAATTTCACTATGCCCGAAAAAAGCTGGGAAGAACGTGTCGAGGCTTTTTGTAAGGGGTATGAAAATGCCAAGAAAAAAGGCGATGAAATAGGACTTTCGGTGTTTTTTGGCTTTGAATATAATTTTCACGGCACAGAATGGCTCATTTATGGACTTTCAAAAAACTGGCTTTTAAACAGTCCGCATATAATGACTATCAGCCCTAAGGAATTTCTGAAACTTGTTAAGGAATGTGGTGGATATGCTGTTCAGGCGCACCCTTTCAGAGAAGCACCATATATAGATACCATAAGAATTCTGCCGTATAATATCGACGGAATGGAAGTATTGAATGTCAAAAACTGCAAAAGGGCAAACGATGTGGCACTTTTGTATGCCGACCTTAATGAAATTCCAAAAACCTGTGGCTCTGACTGTCACCATAATATGGATAATAACCTTTGTGCAATGGGTAGCGAGGTTAAGATAAACAGCGTTTCTGAGTTTTTTGAAAAACTTAAAAACGGTGAACTGAAAATGTTTAAAAAAGACGAAGGGAAGGATTTTTATGAAGTTTAAGAAGATTCTTAGCTTTTTGTGTGCAGCTACACTTTGTTTTTCAATGACAGCTTGTGGCAAGGAAGATACAAAAAAGACTACTAAAAAGGAAGAAACCGAGAACGAAAAAGAAGTTGTTCAGGAAATCAGAGATATTCCGTCAACCGAGCTTGTCAAGGAAATGAGTATCGGCTGGAATTTAGGTAACACACTTGACGCTACCGGCTCAGGCCTTGAAGCAGAAACCTACTGGCAGAGTACAACTACCACAAAGGAAATGATTGACCTTTTGAAGACTTCGGGATTTAATGTTTTAAGAGTTCCTACAACATGGGAAGGTCACATGGACGACGAGGGAAATATCGACGTGGAATGGATGGACAGAGTTCAGGAAATCGTTGATTACGGTATTGATAACGAGCTTTTTGTAATTTTGAATATTCACCACGAAGAATGGCATTTCCCAAGCAATAAGGACCTTGACGCTAAAAAGGCAAAGCTTAAAAAGGTGTGGGAACAGATTGCTGAAAGATTTAAAAACTACGACGAACACCTTATTTTTGAAGGCCTTAACGAGCCAAGAAAGAAGGGTACAAACGTTGAGTGGAATGGTGGCGACAGAGAAGGACAGGACGTTGTAAACCAGTTTAACGCTGTTTTTGTTGAAACAGTAAGAAACAGTGGTGGAAACAACAAGCTCCGTCACCTTATGATTCCGACCTACGCTGCATCTTCATCATCATCAGCTATGAAGGCTTTTAAAATGCCTGACGAAAACGACGACAAGCTCATTGTTTCAGTGCACGGATATGCACCATACAATTTTGCTCTCAACACAAAGGGTACAGCTGAATGGAGCGTTGACAACGCAGCTGATACAAATGCAATCGACCAGATTTTCAGAGATATTGAAAACTATTTCCTTTATGAAGGATACGCTGTAATTATCGGTGAATTCGGCTCAATCAACAAGCTTGTGAATACAACCCTCACAGGCGACAACCTTGAAGACAGAATTGCCCACGCTGAATATTATATGAAGAAAGCCAGGGAATACGGAATTCCTTGCGTGTGGTGGGACAACCACGCATTTGTTGGAAACGGTGAAAACTTCGGGCTTATGGACAGAGGCGCTACACCTCCTTGCTGGAAGTTCCCAGAAATCGTAACAGCCCTCACCGGCGTGGAAGTTGAATAAAAAGCAAAAAACAAAGACCTTATCCATCGGATAGGGTCTTTTTTGGTGGATGGTTATTGAATTTTTGAACCTTTTGTTCGGTTGCACTTCCAACACAGAGTTTGCAAATTATCTTCAGTTGTAAGCCCATTTTTTGACAAAGGAATAATGTGGTCTATTTCTAAAAGAAGGTGTGGTTCGTTTTGGGTTGAAACACCACAATACTTGCATGTATAATTATCACGTTTTTTGATGTACTCTCTTAATTGTGAAGTCATAAGTGCACGTTGCCCAGCAACACTATTTTTGAATTTTACTTTTTCGGACAAATAACTTATAAATTTTTCAAGATTACGCAAATCAAAAATGATTTCACATTTCATTTAACTGTTTCCACCTTCACTAATGTATCTGAAGCAAAATGACGGATAGTGCACATCAGTTAAATCAATATCATTAAATCCTAATTTTTTAGCAAGTTTTTCTCTTCTGAAGTGACGAATAAAAAAGGGGATTTGATAGCTCACGGTGGATAAGATTTCTTTTTTCTTTAACACTAAGAGGTTTCGACCTTGGTCGGCAGCAGAAAAATCATTGAATACTTTTTCAAAATTAGCAAGTGTTTGTTCATTGGCTTGAATGTTAAAATACTTACAGATATATTTGAAAGGTTGTTGTTGTGCATTTTTGCAAACAGTCAATGAACAATCATATATATTGCTTTCTTTTTTGTATTTTTTTAGTTCACTTCTTTTGAAATTGAACAAG
>JAFTNX010000247.1 GCA_017451665.1 Oscillospiraceae bacterium
AGGAATATTTACCAAAAATAATATACGATTTTTGTTGCTCTTGCGATAACAAAAGATTTATGATAAAATAAGTAAAACACAAAAATTAAGGGAGCTTTTTATGAAGAAAATCACAGCAGGCATTACTGCCCACGTTGACTCGGGAAAAACAACACTTTCAGAGGCGTTGCTATATATTTCAGGGGAAATAAGAAAAACAGGACGAGTTGACCACGGGGACAGCTATCTTGATACAGATACTATCGAAAAAAATCGTGGAATAACTATTTTTTCTCATCAGGCAAAATTCAACAGCGGGGATACTGTGGTAAATCTTATTGACACTCCGGGACACGTTGATTTTTCCTGTGAAACTGAAAGAACAATGGCTGTGCTTGATATGGCAGTGCTTGTTATAAGTGGAACAGACGGTGTTCAGAGCCACACGGTTACTTTATGGAAGCTTCTAAAAAAATACAACATTCCTACCTTTATTTTTGTGAATAAGCTTGACCTTAATGGTGCCGACAAGGAAATGGTTATTGAGGATATGAAGGCGCATCTTTCACCTTACTGCGTTGATTTTTCTGACAGGGAAACAATGCTTGAGGGTGTTGCTGAATGTGAAGAAAGCTTAATGGACAAATACTTTTCGGGAGAAGATATTTCCGACAGTGAAATTGCAGAGGTTATTTTTGAAAGAAAGGTATTTCCTTGCTTTTTTGGTTCGGCATTAAAGCAGGAGGGAGTTGAAAAACTCCTTGACGCTTTTGACAGATTTACTGTTGAAAACAAAAAGCCGTCGGACTTCGGGGCGAGAATATATAAGGTTTCCACCGACAAAAAGGGAAACAGACTTACATACCTTAAAATCACGGGAGGAGAACTTCGTGTAAGGCAGGAGATAACTTACACAGACGCTGACGGAATTGAAAACAAGGAAAAAATAAATTCCATAAGATTTTATTCGGGTGAAAAATTTGACTCTGCTGAATTCGCGTCAGCAGGTGATGTGTGTGCTGTAACAGGGCTTACAAAGGCTTATTCGGGGCAGGGACTTGGCTTTGAAACCGACTCCCCGCAGGCTGTTTTAGAGCCTGTTATGAGCTACAACGCAGTTATCCCCGACAGCGTAAATATTTTTGACGCTTTGAAGAACTTCCGTACTCTTGAAGAGGAAGACCCGATGCTGAGGGTTATTTATAACGAACAGCAAAAGAAAATTCATATAGCGCTTATGGGTGAAATCCAGCTTGAAGTAATAAAACAGAGTTTCCCTGAAAGATTTGGTTATCAGGTAGACTTTGACACGGGAGTTATCACCTATAAGGAAACAATCTGCGACGTGGTTGAGGGGGTTGGCCACTATGAGCCACTTTGTCACTACGCAGAGGTGCATCTGATTTTAGAACCACTTGACAGAGGTAGTGGCTTGCAGTTTGAGTTGCGTTGCAGAGAGGACGACCTTGACCGAAACTGGCAGAGGCTTATTTTAACTCATCTTGAAGAAAAAACACATATTGGTGTGCTGACAGGCTCGCCGATTACTGATATGAAGATTATTGTGGCTTCGGGAAAGGCACATTTAAAGCATACTGAGGGTGGGGACTTCCGTCAGGCAACCTACCGTGCAGTAAGAAACGGTTTACGCAAGTCAAAAAGCCTTCTCCTTGAACCTTTTTACAGCTTTGAGCTTACTGTTCCTACCGAAAATGTAGGGCGTGCTATGACTGATATTATGCAGATGAGTGGTAGCTTTTCACAGCCTGAAAGTCTGGGAGAAATGTCACTTATTACAGGGAAAGCGCCAGTTAGCTGTATGAATTCCTATCAGAATGAGGTAGTAAGTTACACAAAGGGCAAGGGCAGACTTATTTTGTCGGTGTGTGGTTATGAGGAATGCCACAACGCTGACGAGGTGATTTCACAGACAGGGTATAACTGCGATGAGGATATACAGAATTCTGCCGACTCGGTATTTTGTAGTCACGGGGCAGGCTTTAATGTAAAGTGGGACAAGGTGGCTGAGTATATGCACCTTCCGTCGGCACTTGAAAAACTGAAAGAAAAAAGCGAAGAGAGAATTTTATCCTACAAGCGTGCAGAGGATTTTGTAAGCAGGGCTGTTGAGGATAGCGAGCTTATGGAGATTTTTGAACGCACCTACGGAAAAATCGACCGTGACCCGAGAAAAGCCTTTAAAACAGTCAAAAAGCCTGTTACCTACAAACGAAGTGACGCTATGAAAAAATCAGGTGAGGAATATCTTCTCGTTGACGGGTATAATATAATCTTTGCGTGGGATGATTTAAAGGAAATTGCAAAGGATAATCTTGATACAGCAAGAAGCAGGCTTTGTCACATTCTGATGAATTATCAGGGCTATCGTGGTTGTAAGTTGATTGTTGTCTTTGACGCATACAGAGTAAAGGGCAGTCACCGTGAGGTTGAAGAAATGCACAACATTACGGTGGTTTATACAAAGGAAAAGGAAACTGCTGACACATATATTGAGAGGGTGTCTCATCAGCTTGGGAAAAAGCACAAGGTGAGGGTTGCTACATCTGACGGACTTGAGCAGATAATTATTCTTGGGAATGGTGCAGAGAGAGTTTCTGCAAGGGAGTTTCACGAGGAAGTGAAGCTTGCTGAAAAATCCATAAGAGAATATATTGAGCAAAATTTCAAGTAATAGCGATTGTGCATTTTGCATTATGAGACAAACTGTGTTTTGTAGCTTTTATACAAATCGCAGAATTTGAAAAATTCCATTGACTTTAAAAAATCACTTTGCTATAATAAAAACGCTGAAAATGGCGATTTTATGTAGATAGAAGGGTTTATCATAGTTAAGTATTTCAACGACCTGAAAAAGGAATTTTCAGGCTACAACGGAAAGAAATTTTCAAAAGACCTTATGGCAGGTCTTACAGTAGCAGCAGTAGCTTTGCCTCTTGCTCTTGCTTTTGGTGTAAGCTCGGGAGCTGACGCAGCAGCAGGTCTTATTACTGCGATTGTTGCAGGACTTTTTATCGGTGTGCTTTCAGGCGCATCATATCAGATTTCAGGGCCTACGGGGGCTATGAGTGCTATTCTTATTTCACTTTCTGTGAAATTCGGCATTCAGGGTGTGCTTGTGGCTGGCTTTATTTCTGGTGTTATTCTGCTTGTTATGGCAATTTTAAAGGTAGGAAAGCTGGTTTCCTATATCCCTGCACCTGTAATTACAGGCTTTACAAGTGGTATTGCAATTATTATTGCACTTGGACAGATTGACAACTTCTTTGGAACAAAATCCGAAGGAGAAAATGCAATTGAAAAGCTCATTTCTTACGGAAAACTTGGTTTTTCACCTAACTGGTGGGCAGTAGGTCTGGGACTTCTTGTAGTGGTAATAATGATTATTTACCCTAAAAAGTGGACAGCATATTTCCCGTCATCACTTTTTGCACTTATCGTTGTTACGGCTGTGAATTTTATAGTTTCACCTGATGTTGTTGAGGTCGGAAAAATTCCACAGACACTTATAACAAAGGACAGCCTTATTTTAAACCTTAATAATATTGAATTCAAGAATATTAAAAATCTCATTATGCCTGCATTTTCAATTGCACTTCTGGGTATGATTGAAAGCCTTTTGTGTGGGGCAGCAGCAGGAAAAATGAAAAATGAAAAAATCGACTCAACAAGAGAGCTTGTGGCACAGGGCGTGGGAAATATGATTATTCCTATGTTCGGAGGCGTGCCTGCAACAGCAGCTATCGCAAGAACTTCTGTTGTAATTAAAAGTGGCGGACAGACAAGAATTGCAAGCGTTATTCATTCGGTAACACTTATTCTTTCGATGTTTTTGCTTGGTGGAGTTATGTCGAGAATTCCTCTTTGTGCACTTGCAGGCGTTCTTATGGTAACAGCCTTCAGAATGAACGAGTGGGAAAGTATCAAGCAGATTTTTTCAAAGAAGTTAAAGCATTCAATGTGGCAGTTTTTAATAACAATGATTGCGACCGTTGTATTTGATTTGACAATAGCTATCGTAATCGGTGTTGTTGTGGCAATGCTTATTTTCATCTTAAAGAGCAGTGAGCTTAAAATTGAAATCAGCGACATTGACGACAAAAAGCTCGGTTATGAGGAAAACGGAATTCACGACAGTATCAAGATTGTTTATCTTGCAGGACCTCTTTTCTTTGGCACACAGGACCAGCTTACAAATGCACTTGACGGGCTTTCCGATTTAAAGGCTGTGGTATTTTCAATGAGAGGTGTTCCGACAATTGACGACTCGGCTATCGGTGAGCTTGAAGGAATTATTGAGAATTATCGCAAAAACGGTACGGAAGTGCTTTTGTGTGGCGTTCAGTATCACGTTGTCAAGACTATGGAGAGGGCAGGCTTTGTTGACAAGCTTGGCAAGGAAAACATTCTCTGGGACGCAGTAGGCGCTATCAAAAAGCTTGATAAGGATTTAAGTCTTGTATAATAAAAAAGCACGCTGTCAGCGTGCTTTTTATTTAATAATTTGTTATTGCATTATTTTTGAATATAGGTTATAATTTAAAGGTTAGAGAAAATTTATGGAGGAATTACTGTGAAAAATCTTGAAAAAGAAATCAACAGACGACGCACCTTTGCGATTATTTCCCACCCTGACGCAGGTAAAACCACACTTACCGAAAAGTTTCTTCTTTACGGAGGTGCTATCGCTCAGGCGGGTGCAGTAAAAGGAAAAAAGAACTCAAGACACGCTGTTTCCGACTGGATGGAAATTGAAAAGCAGAGAGGTATTTCTGTAACATCATCTGTTATGCAGTTTCAGTATAATGACTTTTGTATAAACATTCTTGACACACCGGGACACCAGGACTTCTCGGAGGACACCTATCGTACACTTATGGCTGCTGACTCGGCAGTAATGGTTATTGACGCTTCAAAGGGTGTTGAAAATCAGACAAGAAAGCTTTTTAAAGTCTGCGCAATGCGACACATTCCGATTTTTACATTTATAAACAAGATGGACCGTGAATCAAGAAATCCTTTTGATTTGCTTGAAGAAATTGAAAATGAGCTTGGAATTCCTACCTATCCTGTAAACTGGCCTATCAGTTCAGGAAAGGATTTCAGAGGGGTTTATGACAGAGAAAAGCGTCATATTATTTCCTTTGAGGCACCAGGAGGACACCACAAGCTTGCTGCAACAGAGGTTGACCTTACCGACCCTGCACTTTCTTCACTTATCGGCGAAGAAAACAGAAGCACAATTATGGACGACATTGAGCTTCTTGACGCAGCAGGTGACGAATTTGACCTTGACGCTGTTCAGAGCGGACGTCTTTCACCTGTATTTTTTGGTTCAGCGCTTACAAACTTCGGAGTTGAGCCGTTTCTGGAGAACTTCCTCAAAATGACACCTCCACCTACTGCAAGAACAGCAGGCGAACTTACTGTAAACCCATTTGACGAGGGATTTTCTGCATTTGTATTTAAAATTCAGGCAAATATGAACAAAGCGCACCGTGACAGACTTACATTTATGAGAATTTGTTCAGGCAAATTTGACAAGGATATGGAAGTTTATCACGTTCAGGGCAACAAGAAAATGAAGCTTTCACAGCCACAGCAGGTTATGGCGCAGGAGCGTGAAATCATCAGCGAGGCATACGCAGGTGACATTATCGGTGTATTTGACCCGGGAATTTTTGCTATTGGCGACACAGTATGCGCACCTGGAAAGAAGTTTGAGTTTGACGCTATTCCGACATTTGCTCCGGAGCATTTCCAGAGAGTTTACGCCAAGGACACAATGAAGAGAAAACAGTTTGTAAAGGGCGTTACACAGATTGCACAGGAAGGTGCTATTCAGATTTTCCACGAGCCTGACACAGGTATGGAAGAGGTTGTTGTGGGCGTTGTTGGTGTATTGCAGTTTGAAGTTTTTGACTATCGAATGAAGAACGAATACAACGTTGACCTTGTAAAAACAGGACTTCCTTATTCATACATCAGATGGATTGACAACAAGGATTTAGACCCTAAGAAGTTAAAAATCAGTTCAGACACAAAGCTTGTTCAGGATTTCAGAGGAAATTATCTGCTTCTTTTTACAAGCGAATGGAACATCCG
>JAFTNX010000248.1 GCA_017451665.1 Oscillospiraceae bacterium
ACTGGTTATGCCCATTTATGTTTACGTATAGTTTTTCATCTATACCGTTAGAAGAAAGTATTCGATATTTCTTTTTCAACTTGTATGCCTCCATTCACTTCAATATCAATAATGCATAAAATTCAAATTTTCCGTTGCTTTAATTCAACCTAGCAACTGACGAATTTTACTTCTGTACTTTTGACATCAAGACTACGCACTCGACGTGCTTTGTATGTGGAAACATATCCACAGGCTGGATTTTTTCTGCATTATAGCCGAGCTTTTTGAGGATTTTCAAGTCCCTTTCCAGACTTTCTATTCCACAGGAAATATAAACCACTCTTTCAGGTGACAGCTTTCCGAGGCTTTCGAGAAATCTTTTATCGCTACCAGTTCTTGGTGGGTCTGTGAACACCACATCACACTTTTCACCCGACTGTGCAAGCTGTTCCATAAATTTTCCGGAGTCATTTTTTGTAAAGGTAATATTCTTTACACCGTTGTTTTCTGCGTTTTTACGGGCATCTTCCACAGCTTTTTCGTTAAGCTCAACGCCGACCACTTCCCCACAGAAATCAGACGCAATTATTCCGATTGTACCAGTTCCACAGTAGCAGTCAAGCACTCTGTCGGTGCTTTTAAGCTGTGCAAATTCCACGGCAGTTTTATAAAGCACCTCTGTCTGCACAGGGTTCACCTGATAAAATGATTTGGCAGAAATCCGAAACTTCTTTCCACACAAGGTATCCTCAATATAGCCTTTCCCAAGCACCACAGTTTCCCTGTCTCCCATTGTAAGTGGCATAGGATTATCGCAGTTATTCACAACAACCGTTGTAATATACGGATGAGCTTTTTTCAGTTCGTTTACAAAATGCTTTTTAGATGGGAACTCTCTTTTTGAAGTCACGATACACACAAGATACTGACCACTATTAAAGCCTTTTCTAATCATAACGTGTCTTACAAGTCCCTTTCCCGTATTAGGATTATAAGGAAAAATCTTGAAATTACGCATAAGAATTCTTATGGTTGAAATAATCTTATCAGCCTGCAAATCCTCCAGGTTACAGTTTTCACAAGGGATAATTTTTCCGCTGTTTGACTGATAAATTCCAGAAATTATCTGACGTTTAGGGTTTGTATAAAATCCGTGCTGTACTTTATTTCTGTAATTGTATGGATTTTTCATTCCGATAATTTTTTCCACCTTACAGAATTTCGAGAGCATTCTCTCGCATTTATCCTGTTTCCATTCAAGCTGTTCAGGGTAGCTCATTTCAAGCTGGCATCCCCCACAGCGTTTAAAAAGTCTGCATTTATTTTCTGCCATAGTTTTCTCCAAAAGTTTATTTTTTTCTAATTTTAACACAGTTTCACAGATTTTTCAATAGAAATCACAAATCAGCCTTTTGTCTTTTTTCCATTTTACGCCAGTTTATGAACCCATACAGGTCGTTTGCAAGAAACATCACAAAACAAGCTATCATCGGAAGATATGAGATATTCTCAATTGACGCCATTATCCACAGAATAATAAGCACAATATCGTTTGCCGAATAGCCTATTGCATAGTAAGGACTTCGCATAAAGGTCATATATGATGCAAGAAAGCTTGTAGTTACTGAAATGGTACTGAAAAGCAGATTTGCATTTCCAAGTGCTTTAAGGATAAAGTAAAAAACCACAGTTACAACTACCGAAAAAAACAGCATAACAGCAACTTGCTTTTTTGTCATATTCTTCACTTCAACCTCTGCTGATTTTTTATAAGGGTGACGAAGCCATTCAAAAACAGTTGCAAGTGCAATAGGCGAGGTCATACAAAGATAGGTGAGCATTTCCCCGTAGTATCTGAAATGAAACGAAATTATTCCATAAAAAACTGCAAAAACAACTGTCATTACCTGCCCTAAAACAAATCCCTTTGCCACAAAAATCAGTGCAGTAACTCCGATAAGAGATGCTATAAGCGTCAGCACGTCTCCACCGTCTGAAAGTGCAAAGGAGCCGATTACAACCACGACAGAGGTTATCCACAGGCATTTTTCAAATTTAGTCAGTTCTTTAAACGGGTTATTGATTTTCATAGTTTTTCTCCTTTAAAAAAGCATCCGCAAGCATATCTTCAAAGGAAATTATCCTTTATGACCTAACGATATGCTCACGAATGCTCAAGACATTCACTACCCGGTGGCAGTATTATTATTTAAAATACATATAAAGATTACACTTTATCATTCCGTTATAAAGCTTACGCTTTTTGTCTGCTTTCTTTCCGAAGAATTGTTCAAAATCCTCGTGTGGTGAAATAATATACGCAGGGCTTTCTCTGTCGGGACAGAGCTTTTCACCAAGCACTCCATACAGCTTTTCAGCCTCTTTGACTTCAAGCATTCTTTCACCATAAGTTGGGTTACAAAGTGCGATAGTACCCTTTTCACGTTTAAGTTTTCTCACGTCACGCATATCAACTTCAATCTTTGAGGCTACACCTGCTTTTTTGGCATTAGCCTCGCTGAGTGCCACAGCTGCGCCGTCAATATCAAAGCCATACGCCTTGAAATTTCCCTGTTTATTTATCTGCGAAAGTGCGTATTCACGCTGATTTTTCCACACATCAGGAGAAATAGCGCCCCAGCTTTCAGCAACGAATTTTCTTCTCAGTCCCGGTGCAATATTCAGCGCCTTATAAGCTGACTCAATAAGAAAAGTACCCGAGCCACACATAGGGTCAACAACAATACTGTCCCCTCTTACTCTTGCAAGGTCAACAATACCTGCTGCAAGGGTTTCCTTAATAGGAGCGTCGTTTGAATTTCTTCTATAACCTCTCTTATGAAGTCCGATACCTGTTGAGTCAAGATAAATAGTAGCTACATCCTTAAAAATTGAAAACTGAAGCTGATAAGTAGCGCCTGTTTCCTCAAACCAGCTTGTATTATATTTAGCCTTAAGTCTTTCAACGCAGGCTTTTTTAATAATTTTCTGACAGTCAGGAACGCTATGGAGCTGGGAATTAAGGCAGTGTCCCTTCACAGGGAATACGTCATTTACTCCCACAAAATCCTCAAGCGGGATTTTCTTTACCCCCTGGAAAAGCTCCTCAAAGGTTGTAGCCTTAAAAGATGCAAGTTCAACAAGCACTCTTTCAGCACCTGCAAGGCAGATATTTGCTCTTGCAAGGATATTTTCGTCACCTTCAAAGGTGATTTTCCCGTCGGTAACAGAGATATTCTCCCCACCTATTTTTTTAATTTCAAAATTAAGTACACTTTCAAGCCCGAAATGGCACGGGCAGGACAGTTTAAGCTTCATCAGAAAAGTCCTTTCACAACAAATTAACAGCCTCCGTAAAAACTACGGAGGCGTTAAACTATTCTTCTTTTTCTTCCTTTGGTTTTTCGGTTTTATGTCCCTTACAGGTCTGTGGAATATTTGACAGCTTATAATAGCCTACACTTGTCTTTGTACAAGTTGAAGATGCTATATTACCCGTCTGTGAGCAGAATGTTCTTTCCACAACTGTATCCGGAGCTTTGAATTCTTTATTTTCCGTAGAATTTGCGATTTCACCAAAGATATTTTTCCAAATCTGTGCGATATTCTGATACTGGTTAGTAGGAATTTTCTTAACGTCCTCATAACCAATCCATACGCCACTTACATAGTCAGGAGTACAGCTTACAAAAGTAAGATTCTGCCAGTCCTGTGAAGTACCTGTTTTTCCACATACATCAAGGCCGTCAATCTTAGCAGCCTTACCTGTACCCTGTGAGCTGTCAACAGCTGTCTTAAGCATTCTGTTCATAATATAGGCTGTTGATTCGTCGATAGCCTTTTCATAGAAATTGCTGTTTTCGTAGATGATATTTCCCTCTCTGTCGATAATCTGTGAAACGAAGTGTGGGTCATAGTATTTACCACCGTTTCCGAAAATCTGATAGGAAGCAACAAGTTCAAGCAGGTTTGTACCGTTTCTCATACCACCAACTGTCATTGACGAATAGTTCATATCGTAATTAGGGTCGAGGGTTGTGAAATGGAGTTTACTCTGCAGGAAATTATATGCATAAGTCGGTGTCATCTGGTCGATAAGCTGTGCAGGTGCAGTATTAAGTGAACGCTGGAGCATTACATAGGTCGGATAGTAATTCATTGACCAGTTAGCGTAATCTCCTGTTTCCGAATAGTTTCTTGGCCATTCGGTTTCGGTACCGTTAACCTTGATTTTAATTGGTTCGTCCTTAAACATTGTAGACCAGGTAATCATATCCTGTTCAAGTGCAGGGGCATAAGATGCAATCGGTTTAATTGTTGAACCAGGTGAACGTGTAGCCTGAGTAGCGTTATTCCAGCCCATATAAACTGTCTTTTCGCCACGGTTACCAACAACAGCCTTTACATTTCCCTTATAGTCCATACACACGAAAGCCGACCACAGCTCGTCATTTTCAAGAGCATAAGCCTGGAAATTAGCGTCGTTTTTATAGGCTTCCTCGATTTTTTCCTGCATTACAAGGTCAACGTTAGTTTTAATTGTATAGCCACCACCAGAAAGTCTTTCTGACGCAGCCTTATAGGTAAGACCATAATATTCCTGAATAAGTCCGATAGTTTCTCTTATTGCCTCATCCACATAATAAGATGAAACGCCCTGATTTTTGATAATTTCAGTTGAATTATCAGTATCAGATGAGAAGTTAAGGTCACCGGTAATAGTGAGCTTTTCCTTAAGTGCCTTTTCGTATTCCTCTGATGAAATCGCACCATTATTAAGCATTACCTTCAAAATATTGGCACGTCTTTCATAGTTATTATCAAGGTGGTCATAAGGGTTTCTCTTTGAAGGGTTTTTAGTAATTGCCGCAAGGCTTGCAGCTTCCCCAAGAGTAAGTTCAGAAACGTCCTTACTGAAATAGAAGTTTGCAGCAGCCTGAACGCCTCTGATATTATACCAGTTGGTATTCAGAGAAATAATATTCAGATAAGTTTCAAGGATTTCGTCCTTGGTATAGGTTTTTTCGATATTTATAGAACGGGTAATTTCACGAAGTTTTCGTGTAATACCAGCACCACCCTGTGTATCGTCATCACCTGTAATATTCTTAATAGTCTGCTGTGTGATTGTAGAACCACCGAATTCGCTATCATAGAATTTCAAAATCATATTTGCAAAAGCGGCAAATGTTCTCTTGAAGTCAACGCCGTCGTGGGAATAAAATCTTTCGTCTTCCGAATAAACGAAAGCGTCACGGACGTGTTTCGGAATATTTTCCAAATCAACCCAGACTCTTCTTTCACCGTCCTGCGCAAGGGTATAATAGGTAGTATACTCTTCCGATTCAGGGTCAAGAGGGTTAAATTCCGGATTTTCTGCAAGAAAACGAGAAGTAAAATTAAGTTCAACATTTTCAAGTGAAACCGGTGTTGTAGTATCTATATAGTTAAGAATATAGATAGTAAGTGCCGTAACAAACACTGAGCCTGTAATAATTATAATAAAAATCATTGACAAAAGCACAGTTCCCGAAATCTTTAATATCTTTATCGGTGTACGGAGTTTACTTTTCTTTTTTTTCTTTTTATTCACCATACCGTTATCCTTTCCGTCCCCGTTAAAAGCGACAAAAGTTCATACACTTATAGTATACCACAATCCTACTGATTTTACAAGTATTTTTTTACAAAAAACAAAGGGGCGAAATAAATTCACCCCTTATTTTAAGTTAAATTATTCTTCTGTTGCTTCAACAGCTTCTTCAGCAGCTTCCTCAGCTACTTCTTCCTCTGGGAGCAAAGCTCTCATTGAAAGGCTGATTCTCTTCTGTTCAGCGTCGATTTCAATAATCTGAGCATCAACAACATCGCCAACCTTAAGGATATCAGCAACATTATTTACTCTCTTATTAGCAATCTGTGAAATATGGATAAGGCCGTCAATTCCGTCCATAATCTGTGCGAATGCACCGAATGATGTGATAGAAACAACCTTAACGCTTACAACGTCATCCTTGTTGTACTTAGCTTCAAACATTGCCCATGGATTTTCAGATTCCTTCTTGTATGAAAGTGAAACCTTACCATTTTCCTTGTCAACGTCCTTGATTGTAACAACAATCTTATCGCCAACAGCAACAACTTCTGATGGGTGCTTGATTCTTCCCCATGTAAGGTCTGGCTTTCTGATGAGTCCGTCAACGCCACCGAGGTCTACGAATACGCCGTAGTCGAGAACTGACTTAACTGTTCCTTCAACCTCTGCACCAACTTCAACTCCCTCAAAGAATTCAGCCTTAGCAGCAGCTCTTGCTTCCTTTGTAACAGCTCTGATTGAGCCAACAGCTCTCTGTCTTGCTTCGTTAACGTCGATAATCTTGAAATCAACGCTCTTCTTAAGAAGTTCTTCGAGCTTGTCGTCACGTCTTGATGTTGCCTGTGAAGCAGGAACGAACACCTTAACGCCATTTGCAATTACGAGAACACCGCCCTTAACAACGTTTGTAACTGTTCCTGTAAGAACTGTTCCCTCTTCCTTAGCCTTGATAATTTCTTCAAAGCCCTTCTGTGCGTCAACCTTCTTCTTAGAAAGTGTAACAAGGCCGTCCTGGTCGCTGATTTTGAGAACAATTACCTCAATTTCATCGCCAACCTTAACCACATCCTCCGGCTTAAGTGATGGGTCGTCTGTGAGTTCTGAAGCAGGAATAATACCGGTGTGCTTTGTACCGATATCAACAGTAACTTCACTGTTGTTAACAGTTGTTATGTAACCGGTTACTCTAGCTCCTGTATATATTTTCTTGAATGACTGTTCAAGTGCCTCAGCAAAGTCAAACTCCTCTTCATTCAAAAGAATTTCGCTCATGGTATTTTGTACCTCCTTGATTATATATGCAGGAGTCGATGCTCCCGCGGATATCCCTATGAATTCAAGTCCGGAAAAATCTATTGACCTTAGTTCTTCCGCACCTTCAATAAGATAACATCTGCAATACTCTTCACACACGTTTTTAAGTTTAAGTGTATTTGAGCTATGGCGTCCACCTACGATTATCATTAAATCCGATTGTTTCGCAAGTTCTCTTGCTTCCCTCTGTCTTTCGGCAGTAGCGTTACAAATCGTATTATTCACCTGTGCATCAGGAAAAATCTCACCGATTTTTAAAGCACATTCATTCCACACAGCAAGGTTAAAGGTCGTCTGTGAAACAACAGCTACTTTTTCATTTCCTATTTCCTCAGCTATTTTCAAAAGCATTGAAACATCAGAAAAAACGTAGCTTTTTCCTTTACAATGACCTCTTATCCCCATAACCTCAGGATGCTTTTCATCACCTGCGATAAGCACAACATATCCCTCATCGGAATACTTTCGTGCCAGCTTATGGATTCTTTCAACAAAAGGACAAGTCGCATCAATTACTACGGCATTTTTAGTTTCAAGCTCCTCATAGACATCAAGTCCCACCCCATGTGAACGAATCACAACAGGCTGTCCTTCCGTCACCTGAGAAACATCACTGATTGCCCTGACACCTTTGGCTTCCAGGTCCATAACCACATTATTATTGTGAATTATAGGTCCTAACGTTACCAAATTATCATAGTTATTTAGTTTATTATACACTATTTTTACTGCTCTGTCTACACCAAAACAAAATCCTGCAGACTTTGCAGTGAAAATTTTACAATTTGTTAACATTTTCATCCACCAATTTATTGATATCTTCTGAAATTCTCGACTTCAGGATTTTAAGTTCTCTTGCAGAAGTTGAGTTAATTCCCAATTCCACAGGGTCAATTGCAGGAGCAAAGGCAAGAATAATCTTCTTTCTAAATTTCAGCTTGCCCTCAAAAATAATAGCACTTGGTACAACAGGCACCTGAGCTACTGCACCGATAAGAGCAACTCCTGTTTTGATTTTTCCGACCTTACCGTCCTTTGAGCGTGTGCCCTCCGGGAAAATAATAAGGTTTCTGCCCTTGTTGAGTTCTTCAAGGGATTTGTCTATTGCCTCAGTATCGCCCTTGCCACGCTTTACCGGGAATGCCCCAAGCCATCTGATAAGCCATGCAAAGAATTTATTTCCTGTAAAAAGTTCTTCCTTAGCCATAAATGAAAATGGTGTTTTTGAGGCAATTGCAAGAAGCACAGGGTCAGCGTAGCTTCTGTGTGTACTTGCGAAAATATGTCCACCCTTTTTTGGAATATTTTCCTTGCCGATAATCTCGATTTTATACCAGATTTTAAAAGCAATTTTTACACAGCATCTGACAAAATTATACCCAAGACCTCTGAAAAATCCCAGCTTTGCGTTTCTGTCAACAGGCTGAACAGGCATCATTTCTCTGTCAGTTTTATTTTTTTTTACAGGGTTTACCTTTTCGCTGATGATATTTGAGATACAGTCAACTACTTCCTCAAGTGTCATATCCGAGCTATCAACTTCAATAGCGTCGTCAGCCTTTTTAAGAGGTGCGATTTCTCTGTGGGTATCGTTATAGTCACGCTTTATGATGTCCTGAAGTACCTCTTCGTAGGTTGAAGTATCGCCCTTTTCCTGAAGCTCCTTAAAGCGTCTTTCTGCACGTTTTTCAGCAGATGCAGTAAGAAAAATCTTTACATCAGCGTTAGGAAGAACACCAGTACCTATATCACGTCCGTCCATAAGAATGTTGTTTTCCTTGGCGATATTCTGCTGTAAATCAAAGAGAAATTCTCTGACCTTTGGAATAGCTGAAACAGCTGATGCCCCCATAGAAATTTCAGGTGTTCTGATAAGTTCAGAAACATCTTCACCATTTAAAATAACTCTCTGACTTCCGTCAACATAGCCAAGTTTAACATCAAGGCCAACGAGGTTTTCACAAACCTTTTCTTCGTCCTTAACGTCAACAGAATTTCTAATCATATGAAGTGCGATTGAACGGTAAAGTGCCCCTGTATCAACATAAACATACTGGATTTTTTTAGCAATAGCCTTTGCTATTGTAGATTTTCCTGCACCTGATGGTCCGTCGATAGCAATATTTATTCCCATATCATTTACTCCTTATTATATATTAACTGCAAAGGCGTATGCAGTCGAAAAAGCGATTTGAAGATTAAATCCCCCCGTATATGCGTCGCAGTCAATAACTTCACCTGCGAAATAGAGATTTTTTATAATTTTTGACTCCATAGTTTTAGGGTTGATTTCTTTTGTGGAAACTCCACCACTTGTGATGATTGCCTCATCAACAGGAAGGAATTTCAAAATTGTAATGGTGAGATTTTTAATAAGCTTAACAAGTCCCTGACGCTCTTCACGGGTAATTTCATTCACCTTTTTTGTTCCGTCGATACCACTCAATTTAACAATAACAGGTATCATTTTTGACGGCAGAAGTTTTCCCAGAGAATTCTGAAAATCCCTGTTTTTAGCCTCAGTAAAATCCCTCAGCACTCTTTTATCAAGAGTTTCCTCGTCAAGGGCAGGCTTTAAGTCGATGGAAATTTTATATTCCCCGTCGTTTACGTCACGGATATGTGAGCTTGCTGACAGCACAAGAGGGCCAGACACACCAAAGTGTGTAAAAAGCATTTCCCCCTGCTCGTTAAAAATCGGTTTTGCATTATTTTCCTTAAACACCGAAAGTGCCACATTTTTAAGTGAAAGTCCCATCATTTCAGCAGGCTCTTTTTCCTTTGTGACAATCGGCACAAGTGAAGGTCTTATTTCAACAATTGTATGGCCTGCCTGTTTTGCAAACTTATATCCATCACCTGTTGAGCCGGTTTTAGGATAGGATTTTCCACCGGTAGCCACAAGGAGTTTTTCGCAGTAATAGGTATCTTCCTTACACAAAACTCCCGTAACTGTATCATTTTCAATAACAAGCTTTACAGCCTCGTCTTTTATAAATTCCACATCAGCGTCACGGCATTCTCTCACAAGTGCCGAAACAATATCGGAGGATTTATCACTTTCAGGAAAAACTCTGTTTCCTCTTTCTGTCTTTAGTGGCACACCCGACCACTCAAAGAAATTCATAGTATCCTCGCAGGTAAACCCGTTAAGTGCAGAATACAGAAAGCGAGGGTTTGTAGGAATATTTTTAAGAACGGTTTCCACATCACAGTTATTTGTGACATTACATCTTCCCTTACCTGTAATGAGAAGCTTTTTTCCGTACATATCGTTTTTTTCGATAACGGCAGTTTTTTTGCCAAAGCGTCCACAATGCACAGCTGCAAAAAGACCTGCTGCCCCTCCTCCAATTATAAGAACATCATATTTTTTCATAATTATTCCTTATCGGTATCGTTAGTTTTTGAATAAACCTCATACTCGTCCCAGATAGTTTCCAGCTTTTCAAAGGTTTCTGTAACTCTGTCTCTTGCTCTTATGGAAACAGCTACAATAAGTGCATTTATAAGGCTTAAAGGTGCAACAAGCGAGTCAACGAATGACGCCATATCACTTCTTGCAATAAGCACATTATCTGAATACGGCACAAGTGGTGAAGATTTGCTGTCGGTAATAGCAATTACCTTTGCGCCGTGAGTTTTAGCATATCTCAGTGCAGTAACAGTCTGATTTGAATATCTCGGGAAAGAAATTCCGATAATTACGTCGTTATGGTCAATTCTTAAAATCTGTTCAAACATTTCGCTTGCAGTTGAAGCAGTTACCAGCTTGACATTCGGGAAAATCAGATTAAAATAATACTTTATAAATGTCGCAAGAGAAGCTGCACTTCTTGCGCCGATTATGTAGATATTCTTGCTGTTCATAATCTTGTCAACACAGCTGTTGAAGTCCTCCTTTGAGGATTCCTCCAGAGTTTTTCTGATACGTTCAATATCAAGGTTCAGAACCTTTTCCATAATATCGCTGTCGCCTATCTGGTCAGAGGTAACATCAATTCGCTGTACTGCTGTCAGCTTATTTCTCATAACGTCCTGCAACGCTCTCTGAAGTGCAGGATATCCGTCAAAGCCAAGCTCTGTCGCCATTCTTACAACGGTAGATTCGCTGACGCCAACAGTAGCACCAAGCTTTGCAGCTGTCATAAAAGCAGCCTTGTCGTAATGCTCTAAAATATATCCTGCAATAGATTTATGTCCCTTTGACATTTCAGGGAGCTTATTTTTTATCTGAGAAAACAAATCGATATTCACAAAAACCATTCCCCTTTACTGCTTATTCAAACAGGCTATCTGACAGCCCGATGATTTTATTTCGTCTTTTTTCGGTTTCTTCCTTTAAGACAACATAGGAATTCCCCTCAACAGCGAGAATATCCCCTTCCTTTACATCACAAGGAAGCTTTGTTTTTTCGATGAGAATTTTAGTTGTGCCTTTTTCCTTATCAGAAAGCTCACAAACAGCATATTCCCCTTCAAATCTGTCAACTATCACCATAGTTTACTCCAATTCAACAAGGCTTTCGCCCTTTGTATTTATCACCGAAAGTCCCTTTCCGTCGGACTCAAAAATAATAGTCCCCTCTTTATATGTGGAAAAAGTATAATCAGCGTATTTATTTATTCTGTCAACAGCCTCTTCGTGAGGGTGTCCGTAGTCGTTATCCTTTGCACAGGAAATTATTGCATATCTTGGCAAAACCTCATCAAGAAGTTTCGCACTACTTGCAGTTTCGCTACCGTGGTGTCCCATTTTATAAACCTTCGCAGAAAGCTTACTGCCATACTTTTTAGCAAAATCCTTTTCGGCAGTTTTTTCTGTATCTCCTGTCAGCAAAAATGAATTATCCCCGTGAGTGATTTTAACACATACAGAATAGTTATTAAGGTTTGAGCTGTCGCTTTCAGGTTTAAAAATCTCAACCTTACTTGTGCCAAGCTCTAAAACTTCATTCTTCGCAGTACGGATTTTCTTTCCGTTTTTACCGATAGTTTCAAGGAGATTTTCATAAACCATAGTTGTCGGCACAAGGTCGTTTGGAATTTTCGGCATAATTATTGTTTCAACATCATAGTTGTCAATAATATAAGCAAGCCCTCCGATATGGTCGCTATGAGGGTGCGTGCCGATAATATATTTAAGCTTTGTAACTCCCATACTGTCAAGATAGTCAGCAACGGTTTCTGAATATTCAGCCTCGCCTGCGTCAACAAGCATAGCCTCTCCGTCGGAAACTATCAGCGTACAGTCCCCCTGCCCCACGTCGATAAAATGCACCGACATCTGGGCATTTACAGCAGGAGAGTCAACTTCGCCAAAAAACTTTTTGATTTTTCTGACGCTTATAACTCCATTATCAGCAAGTATTCCCAAAATAACGATAATCAGAGCAACAATTCCTGAAATCAGTTTAAAAGGGTCGCCCTGTTTTACCTTTTTCTTTTTACGTCTTTTCGCCATTTATCATTTCCCTTTTTTACGGTGTTTTTGGCTGTTGTAAAGTTATTTTTCTTTACAGGCATTTCACCCTCAACAAGACAGTTTTTACCCTTTCCGATAAGGTCAGTTCTGCCTGCCTTTTTAAGAGCGTCTATAATCTTCTGTTTATTCTGTGGTTTATAGTACTGCAAAAGTGCTCTCTGCAAAGCCTTTTCCTCTTTATCCTTTGCAACATAAACAGGTTCAAGGGTATAAGGGTCAAGCTCCGAATAAAACATTGCAGTAGAAATTGTTCCCGGTGTCGGGTAATAGTCCTGCACCTGTTCAGGACGGATATTGTTTTCCTTTAAAAACATTGCAAGCTCAACAGCGTCCTTCATTGTACTTCCAGGATGTGAGCTCATAAGATACGGAACAAGGTACTGTTCCTTACCCTTTTGTTTTGTGATTTCATAGAATTTCTTCTGAAATCTCTTGTAAGCCTCAATATGTGGCTTTCCCATTTTATCAAGCACAACAGCAGAACAATGCTCAGGCGCAACCTTAAGCTGACCACTTACATGGTGTTCGATAAGCTCACGCATAAAACTTTCGTCTCTGTCCTCAATAAGATAGTCGTATCTTATTCCCGAACGGATAAAAACCTTTTTAACCTTCGGAATTTTTCTCAGTTTTCTTAAAATTTCAAGGTATTCTGTGTGGTTGACTTCAAGATTTTTACAAGGTGTTGGTGCAAGGCACTTTTTACCCTTACAAAGTCCCATAGTCAGCTGTTTTTCACAGGACGGCGCTCTGAAATTCGCAGTAGGGCCTCCTACGTCGTGGATATACCCCTTGAAATCAGGCATTTCTGTCAGCTTTTTAGCCTCAAGAAGAACGGATTCCTCGCTTCGTGTCTGAATTCTTCTGCCCTGATGTAAAGCAATTGAACAGAAATTACAAAAACCAAAGCAACCTCTGTTGTGTGTAATTGAAAATTTTACTTCTTCAATACCAGGCACGCCACCGTCTTTTTCATAAATCGGGTGGTAGTCCCTCATATACGGCAGGCTATAAACCAAATCGAGCTCCTCTGTTGTGAGAGAAGTAGCAGGTGGATTCTGAACAAGCATCATATCCCCCTGACGCTGAATAACTGTTCTTCCGTAGATTTCGTCCTGCTGGTCGTACTGAATTCTTGTAGCCTTGGCATACAGCTTTTTGTTTTCCCTCACCTGTGAAAGTGACGGACATTCAACTGCACCGATTGGGGTATTCACAGGCTCGGTAAGGTAACAGGTACCTCTTACGTCGGTGATTGTTTTAACGTCTTCACCACTATTAAGACGGTCTGCAATTTCAACAATTGAGTGCTCACCCATACCGTACATAAGAATGTCAGCCTTACAGTCAACAAGCACCGACGGCATAACCGAGTCATTCCAATAATCGTAGTGAGCAAATCTTCTCAAGGAGGCCTCAAGTCCACCTGTAAGCACAGGGATTTCAGGGTGAAGCTCCTTTAATTTTTTACAGTAAAC
>JAFTNX010000249.1 GCA_017451665.1 Oscillospiraceae bacterium
ATCTGTCTGTGAAAGTGATATTTCATTCCCACTTAATAAGCGTATCATCAAGTTAAAGACTATGCTTGAAGCTGACGGATTCAGATTCAATCTTTGTAGTAAATCAGACAAAGGAAAGTATATTACGATTTCATCTGCAGTCCCGGTTGTAATGGACAGAAAATATGAGGACTACGCTAAGCGTATTTCAAGCTTCAACGAAAAACGTAGAACTATGAAGCTTGAGGTTTCAGAAAGCGATAAAATTACAAAAGAAGAAAATCTTGAGCTTTATGACCTCTATACAAAGAAGTGTTTTACAAAACCATTCTGCTTGTGGAAGACCTTTGAGGGCGCAGGCAAAACTCTCGAAAACGGCAGAGATAAGTTTATGAGCCTTTCAGTTGACGAGCAGGTAACAGCTTTGATGAGCGTTACGTCAATTTTAAAAACTGGAAGAAGTACTGCTTGTGATTTGTCGGCTGTGGGTGGAGTTAAAATGGCTTGTGTATCGAAATTTAACGCTATTATAAACAATAACAAGGATTTTTCTTCAATAAGAATAGTTGACCAGTCACCAACAGGACTTCTTGAGAAATATTCCGATAACCTTATAACAGAAGTATGAGCTGGCGGATAGTTGTTGTTTCAAGCAGAGCTAAACTTGATTTGAAAATGGGTTATCTTGTAATGAGAACTGATAATGAAACTAAAAAAGTAAACATCAGTGAAATATCAGTTCTCATTATTGAGAATACTGCCATATCAATTACTGGCTGTCTGCTTAGTGAACTATGCGAGAAGAAGGTAAAAGTGATTTTTTGTGATGCAAAAAGAAATCCACAAAGCGAGCTTGTATCCTATTACGGCACTCACGACAGCAGTGAAAAAATCAGAAACCAGATACGCTGGACAGATGATACAAAAGGCTATGTGTGGACAGAAATAGTAGCTGAAAAAATCAGAAAACAGTCGCAGCTTCTGTTTGAAATCGGTAAGGATACAGAGGCAGATATGCTTAATGAATACATAAAAGAGCTTGAATTCTATGATGCGTCAAACAGGGAAGGCCACGCAGCAAAAGTCTATTTCAATGCACTTTTCGGTATGGAATTTACACGAAGTGCTGATTGTGTCACAAATCATGCTCTGAATTATGGATACAGCATTTTTCTTTCTGCGTTTAACAGAGAATGTGTTTCAAATGGCTATCTGACACAGCTCGGGATATTTCATAACAATATGTTCAATCATTTTAATCTTGCGTGTGATTTGATGGAGCCTTTCAGAATACTTGTAGACAGGCACGTTAAAGAAAATAATTATACGGTTTTTGATAAGGAAACAAAGCACAGACTTGTTAATATTCTTAATGATACGGTGATAATCAACTCAAATGAGCATTATGTCCATAATGCTGTTAAAATTTATTGTAAAAGCGTGTTTGACGCAATAAGTGACGGCGATGTTTCACAGATTAAGTTTTATTCCATTAAAGACAAATGATGAGGTAAAATGTGAGTTACAGATTTATGAGAATATTTGTGTTTTTTGATTTGCCCACTGTTACACCTGAACAAAGGCGAAATTATACCAGATTTCGTAAACATCTGATAAAAAACGGATTTCTGATGCTTCAGGAATCGGTTTATTGCCGTATGGCTCTTAATCAGAATGCAGCTAAAACAATATCTGACAATGTCCGTAGGAATAAACCTCCTTCGGGCCTTGTTCAGTTGCTTACGGTTACTGAAAAGCAATTTTTGAAAATGGAATTCATCACAGGTGAATTCAAATCTGACGTTGTAGATACAGACGAAAGGCTGTTGATATTATGATGATTACTTTTTCAAAACAGGATTTTATTGTTGAACTAAGCGAAGAATGGGTGTGCGAACTGATTATTGAAAATCAAAGAGAGTTTTCAGATATCATAAAGACACTTCTTTCACAAAAAGAATGTGATAACGAGGAAATAATTCTTTCTCATAACTATGAAATACAAAAGTTCAATAATAATGTTGAGATAATAACATCGTTTATTCCTTTTGAAATAAACAAAAAAGAGCTTCTGACCAAGCTATATAACCAGCTTAAAAAAATATCGGTTAATGAAGAATGGTATGAAAAAACTATCGGTATTATCAGCGAGGTTGAGAATTTTATCTATGATATAACTGATGACTATGATGAGGGGATATCTGTAACTTCACCAAGCGATATTTCTGGTTTTCTGAAACTTTTTGACGTGAAATTCGACTTGAATACCGATTCTATTGCAGAAACTCTGTTTGAATACGCTGGAATAGTGAGAAAATTTCTTGACAAAAAGGTGTTTGTTTCTGTGAATTTGCGAAGCTTTGTCAGTGACGACGAATGTGAAATGTTTTATAAAACGTTGACAGACCATAAAATTATATGGATTTGTATCGAAAGTAGCGAAAGAACAAAGCTTGCTTATTCAAAAAGAACTATTCTTGACAAGGATTTGTGTCTTATCTGATTGACAAAATCAATATAAGGCAGTAAAATATTAGTAAGTCTTATAAATTTATACGGCGAGTAGTGTCGCTTTTTCTCGAATTTGAGGTTTGAGAGTAGTGTAAATTTATAAGGTAGTAAAACTTTTTTCTGTTACATAGGCATTATCATTGTGTTTGAGAGTAGTGTAAATTTATAAGGTAGTAAAACCTTTAACAATGTGTCTGTGTAACATCAATTGTTTGAGAGTAGTGTAAATTTATAAGGTAGTAAAACATATTAGTATTCTTATCAATAGAATAAACGTTTGAGAGTAGTGTAAATTTATAATGTAGTAAAACCTTATTAGAATAAATAAAATTTTATCCTTTTTTTAGAGTAGTGTAAATTTATAAGGTAGTAAAACTTTCTTGAAATAGTGAATTCTTCTTTGCCTGTTTGAGAG
>JAFTNX010000250.1 GCA_017451665.1 Oscillospiraceae bacterium
CAGTAGGAGTCTGTGCAGTGTATCATTCCCAATGTGGCCTATCAACCTCTCAGTCCGGCTACTGATCGTCGACTTGGTGAGCCGTTACCTCACCAACTATCTAATCAGACGCGAGGCCATCTATCAGCGATAAATCTTTGGTATCAAAATCATGCGGTTTCAATACGTTATGAGGTATTAACGGTCGTTTCCAAACGGTATCCCTCTCTGATAGGCAGGTTCCTCACGTGTTACTCACCCGTCCGCCACTAAGTTTTAAAAGTAAACTTCCAAAACTTAGTTCGACTTTCAGTTGTTAAGCGTGCCGCCAGCGTTCGTCCTGAGCCAGGATCAAACTCTTAATTAAGTTGTATATCAAATCGGTTTCCCGACTTGTTATCCTGTTTCAGTTTTCACTGACTGTGTATCATTTTTTAGTCTTATACTTGACTTCTTAAAGAATTACTCAAAAGTAATTTCCAAGGGTTGGTTATTCTTCGTCTTTGTTCAATTTTCAAAGTGCTGTGTGATATCCTTTAATCACCACTCTCTTCGAGAGTGCTTATCTATTATATCACTTATTTTTCGCTCTGTCAAGTGCTTTTTTGAAATTTCTTTCAAGTTTTTTTAGCCCCCGTCAGGCGACTTATTTATATTAACACAAAACTCCTGCGTTGTCAACACTTTTTTTCGATTTTTTTCAGCTTTGTTAAAAATGCCGACAGCTTTTTAGCTTATACGTCATCATTCTGTCGAAAATGCACATTCACATTTTAAAGGGCGTGTTTTTTGTCCAAAATAATCTTAAAACTGTGCATAATTTCTTCATTTTATCAGATACTACAAGCAAAAAGGAGGTTTCACCATGACAAGAAAAAATACACATTTATTAAAAGCTTTTATCAGTCTGCTTTTGATTTTTGCAATTCTTCTGGGAATTTCAAAAATAACTGCGCCTGAAGTATCCCCTGCGATTTCACAATTCGGTTCGAGTGGGGCTGAGGTCAAGGCAATTCAGCAAGCATTAAAAGACCGAGGACTTTTCAAAGCAAACGTAACAGGATATTACGGCGAACAGACTCAGGCAGCCGTCAAGCGTTTTCAGAAACAGCAAGGAATTTCACAGACGGGAGTTGCAGGGCCACAGACCTTAAAGGCTCTGGGAATTTCCATCGGGTCTGTGCCATCTGCCACAGAAGCCAACATAAACCTTTTGGCGAGAATTATTTCTGCCGAAGCACGAGGCGAGCCATACAAAGGTCAGGTAGCTGTGGGTGCTGTAATTTTAAATCGTATTGAGCATCCCTCATTCCCCGACACTCTTTCAGGGGTAATCTATCAGAACGGTGCTTTCACAGCAATTGTTGACGGGCAGTTCAACGAGCCTGTTGCATCTTCTGCCTACAATGCTGCCCGTGACGCACTTAACGGCTGGGACCCGACAGGTGGCGCTATCTATTATTACAACCCTGCAAAAACTTCAAACAAGTTTATGCATTCCCGACCTATTATTACAGTAATCGGCGGTCACCGTTTCTGCTCATAGTACACTATAATAAAAGAGTGTCAGAAATATGGGTGATGTTCTTGCAGGATTATTTATAAGTATTTATCGGGGGAAACCTTTCTGAAGAAAGTTTGTCCCCCGTCCCCCCTTACAAAGACTTTAAAACTGATTTGAGCCTGATAGGATTTTACCCTATCAGGCTCAAATTAAATACTAAAGTTTTAGGAAAGGAGTTTGAGGAACAACCCTTTTTCAAAAGGGTTTTCCTCAATAGTACATACAAATACTTCTGTGAGAGTATAACCCATATTCCCGATACCCTTTTTTTAGTCGTCTTTTTTCATATAGCTATACCATTCAAGTCGGCTTTTTTCTTCGCCCTTTTGTCCACCGATTTTATTGGTAATGTCGTTGAATTTTTCCTTTACGTCTTCCATTGAGAAATCTGTAATACTCTTTGAAGGCAGTGGAATTTTAACATCAAGCTCCGACGGGTCCATCATAGCGATAGCAGCCAAATCCAGATTTGGTTTGTCAGCATCCCCACCGACGCTTACGCCAAAGGCTTTTTCAAAACGAACTTTATTCGCATTACTTGTTTTGTTGTCGTTGTCGTATGACTCAAACATCATCTGCAAAGCACCGTTTACGTCAGTTTTTTCGTTAACAAGATGTCGCATAGCCATAAAGCTATCGATATTTCCTCGCTTGGCAATAAGTTTAAGCTGTCTGTGCCCGAAAAATGTCTTTATATAAAATAGTGCAGCTATCAGATACAGTGCAATTTTCATTTTTCCTGTGGAATAGAATATACTATATCCGAATGTAGCAAGGTAATACAAAAACAAAATTCCCGTAGCAATCATACTTTTCATTCCGATAAGAGAAACCACCATAACGCCCACTGCTAAAAGCAACACTGTTTTTTCAAATCCACCAATCAGGTAGTCATTATAAATAGTAAAAAGCTGTGCCAGAAGTGACACCATCATGGCAATTTTTATCTGGAATTTAAAACATCTTCTTGCTTCACGGAGAAGTCCGTTAGGCAAAAGCTCATATTCATGAGCAGGATAGCCCATAAAAAACAAATCTCTGATACTCATTGTTCCCCCCATAACCCATTATAAAAATCAGTTTGCCTCATCAAACAAAAGCTCAGCTTTTTTAGGCTGGCTTTCTGAAAGCAAAGCGTCAAGCTCTTTTTGTGTAAAGCTTTTATTTATAGCAGTTTCTTCCTCTTGTTTTTCTTCTTCAAGTGGCATATCAAAAACAGCCTCGTGGTTTACTCTGCCACTGAAAGGGTTTACCCCTCCCTTTTCGTACTGAGAAAAAACCTCTTTCAAATCAAGACGGTTGTCGTTTGTGCCCTTTATTACACTTCGCATCTCTGCGTGCTCGTCAGTATCCATATTCTTTTGGGCATATTCAATATGAAGGTGTGAAAAAAACACTCTTACATAACAAAGCCCACACACTACACAGCAAAACAAAGAGCCTGCATTCCCGAAAATAATCAGAAGCACGCTTGCTATAAAATACACAACCGAAAGGCAGATGCAGGCAATTTTATATCGTATTCCAAGAAATGTAAGTGCAATAGCTACTATGCAAATCATCATTTCGATATGTACAGATGTCATTGTCAGGAATTTTTTTATCGGCTGTAAAGCTATTGTGACAAGAATGGCGATAGAATCAAACGCCAGCACAATAAATGATAAAATCGTTGCAAACTTAATCTGAGCTTTGAATGCGTTTATTGCTCCTCTCAGCTCAACATTGTGTTTATACTCGTATTCTTCCTTTGGATAGCCCAAGAAAATAAGATTGCTAATAAGATTTCTTATCATAAATCAGTTCCTCAGCCAATCGGTTTTGTCAGGCTCTTTTTCCTTCTCTTTTTCGTCTCGAAGCTCTTTTATGTCCTTTTCAAAAAAGCTGTCAGCGTCAACAATTCCACCATTTTTCAAATTCTCAATAGCCTTAGTTCTTGTAAGACCTTCAAAGCTTCTGTGTTCATCGTGGTGGTCAAAGGAAGGATAGCCCTTTATTGCCTTGAGATTTTCATTATAATAATAGAAATATCTTGCAACCGGCACAAAAATCAACGCCAGAAGTGCAGCCAACATACCAATCGGCTCTAATGTAACTGAAGCTATAATTCCATAGCCTATAACACAGCCGATTGCAATATAGAAAAATTTCTGTTCTTCCTTTGAAAGCACAGAAAAAATAACCCCTGCTGCACCCAGAAGCACATATAAAAGCATGACAAAAACATCAAAAGCACCACTTGTGATTATCGATTCAGGAATACCTATTGCAACCATAACAACTTCCAAAGCCATTAAGGCAACACCAAAGCCTGATGAAAGATTTCTCAGATAATCACAACGCTTTTTTGAATATCTCAAATCATCAAGTTTAGCTGTGGGCATGTCTTTTACTTTTAAAAAGACCATTATTAAAAGCCTCTTTCTACTGAATAATATTTCTTAGCAGAAGAATCTGCAATTTCAAATGCAAGCTTTGTAGCACAGATTGCAAAAAGACAAGCAAGAATTGTTCCTAAAAATCCCAAAAATCCTTTCATAATAAATCCTCCCGTTTTTTAAAAAACAAAGTTAATTTTGTGATTATTAAAGTAATATTCTTATATATAAATAGTATAACAGATTTTTTAAAAAAATCAATAGAATTTCCCCGATTTTAAAAAATTATCCCCCGACACTTGAAAAATCAGATTTATGTGTTATACTATTTATTAAAGAGTTTTTGCTCATTTTAGATTTAAGGAAGTGCAAAATGGCAGAAAAGAAACAAAATAAATACAAAAATCTGTTTTCAAATACGTTGATTTTTGCTATCGGTTCATTCAGTTCAAAAATACTTGTTCTGATTTTAGTTCCGATTTACACATATTATATGACCGAGGCAGAGCTTGGTATGAACGACGTTATCGTTCAGCTGGCAAACTGGCTTTTACCTGTTGTAACTCTTACAATTGCAGAAGCGGTTATTCGTTTTGGTCTTGATAAGGCAACCGACAAAAAATCCGTTTTTACCATAGGAAACACGGTGGTACTGACGGGAATAGCACTTTTAGGTGTCATATTACCTTTTGCCACAAAAATTCCTATTGTAAAGGAATTTGTAGGCGACTATGAACTCCTTTTATTTGTGTATGTCCTCACCTCAAGCTTAAAGCTTTTGTATTCAACCTTTGTGCGAAGCCTGGAAAAAGTAAAGCTTTTTGCAATAAACGGTATTCTCACGACATTTTTAACCCTTGCATTTACAATAGCATTTATTGCTGTTGCAAGATGGGGCGTTACGGGATACCTTATGGCTATCATCCTCGCAGACTTCTGTTCGATTGTTTTTCTCCTATTTACAGCGAAATTATGGAGATATTTCAGCGTAAGAAAGTTTGACGTAAAGATTTTAAAGGCAATGCTTATCTATTCATTGCCACTTATTCCGACACAGCTTTTATGGCTTATCACAAACAGCTCCGACTCGTTTATGGTAAAATATTTTATGGGTCCTGAGGCAAACGGTATCCTTACAGCAGCCTATAAAATTCCGAATATTGTTTCTACAATATACCTTATGTTTGGTCAGGCGTGGAATATGTCGGCTATTTCCGAAAACGAAAGCGAGGACAGAAGCCGTTTTTACACAAAGGTTTTTAACCTCAATCAGTCGCTGATGTATCTTGTGGCAGGTGGAATTCTCCTTATTGTAAAGCCTGTTACTATGGTATGGATTGGACCTGCTTTCAGAGAGTCTTTAAGCTATGCACCTATTCTGATTTACGCAACAGTTTTTACCTGCTTTGCAACATTTATGGGCACAGCCTACATTGCAACAAAAAACACAGTACGTTCACTTCTGACAAGTCTGGTATCCGGCGTTATTAACGTTTCGATAAATCTTGCTTTTATTCCGAAAATCGGAATTTACGCTGCTGCACTTTCAACAGTTGCAAGCTACGTTGTGGTATTTATAATCCGTCTTATCGATGCAAAAAGGCTCATTAATTTTAATTTTTCTTTACCAAAAATGGTTATAAACAATATTTTACTGATTTTAATGGTACTTTCAAACTACCTGAGAGGAATTAAATCCTACGCTTTGTTGCTTGTACTTTTTGCAGTGATATTCCTTCTGAATTTAAAGTGCATGTTACAGCTGGCAAAGGCTTTTGTTCCCGAAAGAATTTTAAGGAAGATACCTGTAATTAAAAAACTTATATAGTGGAGGAATTTTTATGGCAGAACTCAAGTATGAAATCACAGAATATCTTGGCGTTTTAAGCGAAAACGCTAAGGGCTGGACCAAGGAGCTCAACAAGATAAGCTGGAATGACAGAGAACCAAAGTACGACATCAGAGAATGGAACCCTGACCACACAAGAATGGGAAAAGGCGTTACTCTTACTGATGAAGAGGCTGAAATGTTAAGAAAGCTTCTTAACGGCGAAGAAATTGAGGACGATATTGACGAGTCAATTATTCTTTAATCTCCCTGCTTTAAGGGTGATATTTTTACAGAAGTTTATGTGTATTTATCGGGGGAAACTTTTCTGAAGAAAGTTTGTCCCCCAACAACAATCCGCAGGATTTTTGTTAACCCCCATTACAAAGACTTTAATACTGATTTAAGCCTGATAGGATTTTACCCTATCAGGCTTAAATTAAATACTAAAGTTTTAGGAAAGGAGTTTGAGGAACAACC
>JAFTNX010000251.1 GCA_017451665.1 Oscillospiraceae bacterium
AATGATACAATCAATAATGAAACGATTGACGAACTTTGCGCATTAGGTGTAAAGCTTGTTGCAATGCGTTGTGCAGGTTACAATAACGTTGACCTGAAGTATGCAAAGGACAGAATTGATGTTGTACGTGTACCTGTGTATTCACCCTATGCAGTAGCTGAGCATACAATGGCACTCCTGCTCACTCTAAACCGTAAAATCCACAAAGCCTTTATCAGAACCCGTGACTTCAATTTCAGCCTTAACGGTCTTACAGGCTTTGATTTGCACGGCAAAACAGCAGGTATCATCGGTACAGGTCAGATTGGCCGTATCTTTATTAATATCTGTAAGGGCTTCGGAATGAATGTTATTGCCTATGATCCGTATCCGATTGAAAACAGTGATATTGAGTATGTTTCTCTTGATAAGATTTTCGCAGAAAGCGATATCATCTCTCTCCATTGCCCTCTGACAAAGGATACACGCTACATTATAAATGAAAGAAGCCTCGCACAGATGAAGGACGGCGTTGTAATTCTCAATACCTCCAGAGGTCAGCTTATCGACAGCGACGCACTCCTGCAGTCACTCAAGGACGGAAAGGTAAGAGGAGCAGGTCTTGACGTATACGAAGAAGAAACAGCCTTCTTCTTTGAGGACTATTCCAGTACAATCGTTCAGGACGATATCCTCGCACGACTTGTTTCATTGCCGAATGTTATTATGACCTCACACCAGGCTTTCCTCACAGAAGAAGCCCTGCAGAAAATTGCAGAAGTAACGCTTTTCAATCTGAAACAGTTCTATAATGGTGAAGCACTTACAAATGCAGTAACATATAAGAAATAAAAAATGCCGTTTCAGTTTTGAGCTGAAACGGCATATGTATTATATAAACATATCGAAAGTATATGAAGCAAGCTTGCTGTCAACTTCAGCGGAAATCTCCCCGAAAACCCTTTGAAAACAGCATTTTCCCGACATTCCGCGATTACAGCCATGCTCAGGATCAAGACATCTGCTCAGATGATATTTGCCCTCAACAGTTTCAATAACATCTTTGAGAGTAATATCCTTAGGCTCTTTCGCAAGAATATATCCACCCTGTGTTCCCTTGAATGACCTGACAATTCCGCTCTCCACAAGTTTGCGAAGAATCTTCAGCGCAAACCTGAGTGTAACCGTGGAACGCTCTGAAATTGTCTTTGCATCAAGACGCACATCCGATTGTGCAAGGCAATGAACTATTCTCACCGCATAATCTGCTTCCAAAGTAAAATACATAAAAATCCTTTCTTATCAATCAAGGAAATCCTTGACCTTCTTGCTTCTGCTTGGATGTCTGAGCTTTCTGAGAGCCTTTGCTTCAATCTGTCTGATTCGTTCACGTGTAACCTTGAATTCCTTGCCCACTTCTTCCAGTGTGCGGCTTCTGCCGTCTTCAAGACCGAAACGAAGTCTGAGAACCTTTTCTTCACGTTCTGTCAGTGTGGAAAGAACCTCACCAAGCTGTTCCTTAAGAAGAATAAGTGAAGCAGCTTCAGCAGGAGCCGGAGCATCATCATCAGGAATGAAGTCACCGAGATGGCTGTCTTCTTCCTCACCAATAGGTGTCTCAAGAGAAACAGGGTCCTGTGCTATGCGCATAATTTCACGTACACGTTCAACAGGCATATCAAGCTCAAGTGCAATCTCATCAGGGGAAGGATCGTGACCATTCTTGTGAAGAAGCTGGCTTGTAACCTTCTTAACTTTAGTGATTGTTTCAACCATATGCACAGGAATACGGATAGTTCTTGCCTGGTCAGCAATAGCTCTTGTAATAGCCTGTCTGATCCACCATGTAGCATATGTGGAGAACTTGAAGCCCTTGGTGTGGTCGAACTTTTCAACCGCCTTGATAAGACCGAGGTTACCTTCCTGAATAAGGTCAAGGAACTGCATACCGCGTCCAACGTAACGCTTTGCAATAGAAACAACCAGACGAAGGTTAGCTTCATAAAGACGCTTTCTTGCCTTAGGGTCGCCCTGAGCCATACGTTCAGCAAGCTCAATTTCTTCTTCGGCAGTAAGAAGCGGAACACGGCCGATTTCCTTCAGATAAATCTTTACAGGGTCATCAATCGCAATGCCCTCAGTTGAAAGAGACATTTCAAGGTCATCAGCAGATTCAAGCGGAATGGAAAGGTCATCCGTGTCAATGGTGAAGTCTTCAATAATCTCAATGTTAAGATTTGTACAGCTGTCATAGAACGCTTCCATCTGGTCAACGTCATATTCAAGCTCCTCAAGTACATCAGTAATCTCCTTAGTGGAAAGCTTACCGCTTACCTTACCCTGTTCCATAAGGCTTTCAATAGTTCTTTTATTGTTCTGCATAAAAGGTCATTCCTTTCTTTTTACTTCTTTTTTTTCAAATCCTGAATATATTTCAGAAAGTCATCATTTGACATATCCTTTACATCAACCTGATTGTCAGCAGCTGAAACAAGAATATTAACAAAATCATTTACAGTAGTTCTATTAATATTTACATCTTTACTGTTGATTACAATTTCGGTTATTTTACCCATTTCATCAGCAGTAAATTCACTCTGAAGCGAGTGAATATCAGAAAATGCTGAATTTTTGATTTTTTCAAGCATAACCCGATATATCTTTTTGTTGAATTCTGTCACAAACGCCTCAGGAGTAAGCCTTGAAGAAATATAATCCGCATCATCCGGATTACTTGCAATATACGCAATAATTCCAAC
>JAFTNX010000252.1 GCA_017451665.1 Oscillospiraceae bacterium
AGTTATAAATTCCGTCAGCTATGAGGTTTACTCCGTTAAAATCTTCGGCATTCCCACCACAAGCCTCAACCACAAGTGCAATTCTATGCCACTCGGTAGCCTTTGTTCTGTGAAGTTTATTTTCCGTCTGGTATTTTTCATTCACATAAACGGAAACCGCGTCAAGATATTTATCATATTCCCCGTCAACGTCATTTGTTTTTAACGCTAAAACATACCAGTCGGAAGCCGTTGTGCCTGCGCCTGACAAAAAATCTTCGCCAAAAACAACCTTTTCATTTTCTTTTTCAAAAAGGCTGTCTATCGTATTGGAAGCTTCTTTATCCAAGCCAAGTGCAGTTACACCTGACGACAAAGCAAATGCCAGCGTAACAAAAATACTTACTAATTTTTTTATCACTTTTTATGTTCCTCTAACATATTATTTTTAAGTTTCCACAGCTTTTGTGAAAGGTCAACATAATAGCTATGTGGGTTTTCAAAACGCTTTACCTCATCCCAGAGGGTATCAATCTGCTCAAGGCAGTATTCTCTAACTTCGCTTATTGGTGGGCAGTCATAAACCTGTTCGCCATTTATGAAAATAGGTTTGAGAAGTTCCTTTGCAGTAAAATCGGTAATGGTTTTAGACTTCCACACGTTATACTGGTCAAAGATTTTAAGAGGCTTTGTATCGTCGATTGTTTCGTCGTGAATACAAATCTGGTCAGCGATAGCCTTTCCTGTTTTGTTATCAAAAAGTCTGTAAACCTTTTTAAAATGTGGGTTTGTAATCTTACCGACATTTTCGCTGATTTTGATTTTCGGAATGATTTCTCCGTTATTTTCAACTGCAACAAGCTTATAGACACCACCAAAAACAGGATTACTCTTTGCAGTTATAAGTCTTTCACCCACGCCGAAGGTATCGATTTTTGCACCCTGAAGCATAAGGTCACGGATAATATATTCGTCAAGAGAATTTGACGCTGTAATTTTACAGCAGGAAAGCCCTGCCTCGTCAAGCATTTTTCTTGCCTTTTTAGAAAGGTATGAAATATCCCCTGAATCAAGTCTTACAGCAAAATTTGTAATTCCCTTTGGAAGTAAAATCTCCTTAAACACCTTGATAGCGTTTGGAATACCACTTCCAAGAGTGTCGTAGGTATCAACAAGAAGTGTTGTGCTTTCTGGATAGATTTCGCAGTAGGTTTTAAATGCCTCGTATTCGCTGTCAAACATCTGCACCCACGAATGAGCCATTGTGCCACCGGCAGGAACATCATAAAGCTTGTCTGTAAGTGTGCAGGCTGTTCCGTGACAGCCACCGATATACGCTGCTCTTGCACCGATAACCGCACCATCAGCACCCTGCGCACGTCTTGAGCCAAATTCCAGAACAGTTCTTCCCTGAGCGGCTCTCACAATTCGGTTTGCCTTTGTTGCAATAAGCGACTGGTGGTTTACGCAAAGGAGGAGAAAAGTTTCGATAAGTTGGGCTTCAATAGCCTTTGCCTTAACTGTAATAACAGGTTCATAAGGGAAAATAGGTGTTCCCTCAGGTACAGCATAAATATCTCCTGTAAACTTAAAATCAGCAAGATACTTTAAAAATTTCTCGTCAAAAATGCCCTTTTTACGCAAAAAATCTATATCTTCATCAGAGAATCTGAGATTTTTAATATAGTCGCAAAGCTGTTCAAGGCCTGCAAAAATAGCAAACCCTCCCTCGTCAGGGACTTTTCTGAAAAACATATCAAAGTAAGTTGTATTTTCAGAAAAACCGTTTTTAAGATATCCGTTTGACATTGTAAGCTCATAAAAATCACAGAGAAGTGAATAGTTTTTCATAAAAAACCTCCAAAACCACATAATAACTCAATTTATATTGTACCACAAAACACTATTTTTTGCAATAAAAAAGAGGAAAACCAAAAAGTTTTCCTCTTAGTATTAAAACACAAATTCAAATTCAAAATCAAGAATTGAAACTGTATCCCCTTCCTGGATACCCATTTCAACAAGCTTATCAATAATACCTGTATTTCTAAGCACTCTCTGGAAATACTGAAGGCTTTCATAGTCCTCCATATTAACGCTTCTGAGAACATCCCACAGCCAGTCAGCGTCAACAAAGTAAACGCCTTCCTCAACAGTAACCTCAAAGCTTCTGTCTGAAAGGATTTTTTCGTCAATTTCAGCCTGCGAATAAGGCTGTGCCTCAAATCTCTTAACTGGTGGCAGGTCAGCAAGTGCCTTACCCACTGCAAGTGCAAGTTCCTTTGTTCCCTGAGTTGTAGCTGCTGAAATTTCAAAGAAAGGAAGTCCCTTATCCTCGATATATTTTCTAAGTTCCAGAAGCTGTTCTTCTGTTGCCATATCGCACTTATTAGCAGCAACTATCATTGGTGCACAAGCAAGTTCTTCGCTGAAATTAGCAAGCTCCTTATTGATAATTTCAAAGTCATCAATAGGGTTTCTTCCCTCAATACCTGAAGCATCAACAACGTGAACAATAAGTCGGCATCTTTCAACGTGTCTTAAAAACTCGTGTCCAAGTCCCACGCCGTCGCTTGCGCCCTCGATAAGTCCAGGAATATCAGCCATTACATAGGATTTTTCAGCGTCAACCTTAACCACTCCAAGAACAGGAGTAAGGGTTGTAAAATGATAGTTTGCAATCTTTGGTTTTGCAG
The DNA here is from genome assembly GCA_017451665.1 of Oscillospiraceae bacterium. Taxonomy (GTDB): domain Bacteria; phylum Bacillota; class Clostridia; order Oscillospirales; family Ruminococcaceae; genus JAAZZIT01. The sequence continues at coordinate 2,676 of JAFTNX010000252.1, forward strand.
CAGAAACTACTGAAATAAGTGTAGATTTACCTACATTAGGAAATCCCACAAGTCCCACGTCAGCGATAAGCTTAAGTTCAAGCACAAGGTTGAATTCCTCGCCCTTGAATCCCGGTTTAGCAAACTTTGGAATCTGTCTTGTAGGAGTAGCAAAATGGGCATTTCCCCTACCGCCCTTACCACCATGAGCAATAATTACAGGTTCATAGTCTGAAAGGTCAGCAAGAATTCTCCCAGTTTCAGCTTCTCTTACAACTGTACCCTTAGGCACTTTTACAACAAGGTCCTCTGCGCCTCTTCCGGAAGAATTTTTAGAAGAGCCATTCTGTCCTTTTTCAGCAACGTATTTTCTCTTATATCTGAAGTCAATGAGGTTTGACATATTATCGTCAACCACAAAAACAACGTCGCCACCTTTTCCACCGTCGCCACCGTCAGGTCCACCTGAAGCTATATATTTTTCTCTATGAAAGGAAACGGCACCGTCGCCACCGTCGCCAGCTTTTACATATATTTTCGCTTCATCAACAAACATAGTTTCACTCCGTTCCAATTGACAATTGAAAGTAGACAATTCAATTTCACATTCAACTAATATTCAAATCGTCAGCGAAGCTGACACCTTAATTGTCAATTGTCCATTGTCAATTGTCAATTAAAATTAAAACCCCAAGTTCTGCACTCAGGGTTTTGTGTCTTATTAAGCTTCCTTAGCGTAAACAGAAACTTTCTTTCTGTCTCTGCCGTATCTTTCAAACTTTACAACACCGTCGATTGTAGCGAAAAGTGTATCGTCTGAACCCTTTCCTACATTGTTACCTGGGTGAATGTGAGTTCCTCTCTGTTTAACAAGAATGTTACCAGCGAGTACGAACTGTCCGTCAGCTCTCTTAACTCCGAGTCTCTTAGCCTCTGAGTCACGTCCGTTCTTTGTAGAACCCATACCTTTTTTATGAGCAAAGAACTGCATACTGATTCTAATCATTATATTACACCTCCGTAATAAATCTTGTTTTTGTGCTACTTAAGCACATCCATTACTTTAATGCACTGTGGATAATCTTCACTCAGACAAATCATATGAATCATAAATCCGAGAAGTATTTTATCCCCTTCACCCGTTTTATCAGAAACGAGCTTGAGCATTATAGTGTTTTCGGCAACCTGTACTCTTGCGTCAAGCTTGAATACCTCTGTTACCGTGTTACAGGTGAGCATAGCAGCTGATGAAACCGATGCACAGACTATATCAAGTCCCATATCGTCAAATCCTGCATGTCCTGTAATTTCAAAGCCGAGAAGTTTATTCTCCCCGTTCTTATAGAATTTTGCAATAATCATTATTATGCGTTGATTGCTTCGATTCTAACCTGTGTGTATGGCTGTCTGTGTCCCTGCTTCTTCTTTTCGCCCTTCTTTGGCTTGTAAGTGAAAACAGTGATTTTCTTAGCCTTGCCATTCTTGAGAACCTTAGCTGATACAGTAGCTCCTTCAACATATGGAGCGCCAACGCTGATAGCGTCGTCCTTGTTTACAGCGATAACCTTATCAAAAGTAACTGTTTCGTCAGCTTCTACGTTGAGCTTTTCAATGAAAACTACGTCGCCTTCGTTTACCTGATACTGCTTTCCGCCTGTTTCAATAATTGCGTACATTCTTCGATGCACCTGCCTTTTCTTTAAAAACTCGCTGTCAGAGGCGTGAAATCCACGGAAATCCGTCATTTTCAACTTTATTCTGCCTGTACACATGCGGCTTAATTATTTTAACACAACTACTTATAAAAGTCAAGAAGAATATTCCAAGCTGTATAAAATTTACAGATTGTTTACATAATTTAACCCCCTTCCATAAGAAAGGGGGGATTTTTTAATAGAACCTATCTTCTTTTCTGTATTCGATAAACGAAAGAACAGCTGTCAGGCCCATACACAAGAGGCAGGCTATATAGCCCCATTTTGTTTTGATTACAATGAATTTCTCCACTTCCTCAAGCTTATAGAAGGACACAAAGGTCAGCCTGAACACCACAAGCAGTATTGTTGCAGCCAGCGATGTGATTGTCGCAAGCAGGCTTGCGTGTTTAAGGAACAAAACAACAAGTGTAACTACGCCAAGTGCAAATGCACCAATCAGCCAGTAGTTGTTTTTATAGTTGTCGTATTTTTCCATTTCTTCCATTCCTTCGAATGGTGAATCTTCAGCACTTCTTGAAATAAGCTGCATTCCTGTGTATTCTTCTTCGATACCCATATCCGAACAAGACACCATAATAAATGGAGTGAAAAACAGCACAAGTGCCAACAAAACAGTAAGTTTTGCGATAGATGTGAATCTCATTTTTTATTCCCCTTATAATTTATTTAAACTGCTCTGATAAAATATTATCCGAAACAGTTCAAAATAAATATACCATTTATTCTTATATTTGTCAAGTGTTACATTTCGTCAAAGGCTTTTCTTATGGAAGTAACGCCACAGATTTTCATATTATACTTTGAAAGGTCAACGCCTTTAAGCGACTGTTTCGGAACGATACATTTTTCAAAGCCCATTCTTTCGGCTTCGCTGAGGCGCTGAGTGATATGAGAAACGTTTCTCAGTTCCCCGCCAAGTCCGATTTCACC
>JAFTNX010000024.1 GCA_017451665.1 Oscillospiraceae bacterium
CAAGGCGTATCATTGGGTAGAATGTGTAATTACTGAATGTTGTACCGCTTATAAATACAACAATGAGATTTGACGAAGTAACATCTTCCGTAATAGTCACTGTTGCTCCTTTGCCTGTATCTGAAAGTGCAATGGTGCTTCCGTCAGATTTATTCGCTCTGAATTCAAGTCTTGCGTTGGTTTCTTTACCACCCGAAATAGTATATTTTCCTGCCGACAGGGTGATATTATTGTTCAACGCTCTTGAAAAGCTTGCTGTTGATGTTCCATTAACCGTGATGCTTCCGTCAGTATTTACAGAAATTGTCAACCCATTTACTGTTTCACTTGTCAGTTGGTTTTCAAGCAAATTCTTACCTGTGGTTCCCCCCTGTGTGGTATTTCCGTGCAAGGTCAATCCGACAAGTGGGAGTTCGGCGCTGTCTGTTACTGCAATAATCGACCCGTTACGGCTCAGTGTCGGGTCAAACGTCTCTGATACCGTAGTCATTATTGAATTAGCTTTCTGCTCAATAGCCGAGTTCATTTCAACTGTGGTCGAATAATTTTGAAATTGCTTGTCTACATCTTCCGGTGCCGGAGTCCAGTCGGTGGGTTTGTTACCTTTTTCGAGTTTTAAGGCTTTATAATATTCCGTATGAGAGGTAGTATCGGTTAAGTTCGCCAATCTACCCAAATACAGCCATATATATGCGCCGTTTTCAGGTATTGTACAAGTTATCGCAGACCTGCCAATGCCATTATTGATTCTAGTATACGAAGAAATATCGCAAAGTCGGTCAGTCATTGAAGTGTTGGATGATATTATGAGTCTAGCACATAAATTCAGATTATTTTCGGTTTTTATATCCAAAGCAAACGTTATAATGTTGCCTGGATACAGCCCGATTGATTCCAGAGCCACACCTGTACGAAGGGGATAAGAATAACTCCCCCATGTTGCTTCGGTCCAACTGTTGGTAGTACCTAGCAGTAAGTTCCTTCCACCCACTTCAAGGTTATTGACGCTATCCAGCGCTTCGTTTGCTGTGCTTTCGACACGGGATATAAAGGAGTTGGTGACTTCAAGGTCAGCAATGGTGGCTTTATTTGCGTTAAGCTCTTCGATTTTCGATTTTACTGCATTGAGGTCCTCGACGCTTGCTTTATTGGCAATCAGTTCTTTTGCAGCAATAACATCCATTGTGAGCCTTTCCATAGCTCTGTCTTGAGTAGTCTGTGCTGGCTTTGTACCATCCGAAAGACTTTCGTCCACATCAGGAACAGTTATTTCAGTTGTCAATCCACCGTCGTAGTTGTGGACAAGATTGCAGACAGGTATAGTTTTATCTTCATAAGTAATCAAATCCCACGGGTCAAGAATAATATTCCCCAGGAGCATATTGATTTTACCGGGAGTAAAACTGAAGCCTTCAAGATTTTCCATAACAGCTGACAAATGTGCTTCTTCAGACATAACACCAAGAGTATTATTAACATTGAAATAAGGTGCAGAGCCACTTGTTATAAGCTTTGCGTCCTTGATACAGGAAACCCCGTTGTAGCTTGTAATTCCCGTAGAAAATTCAGGCTCATCACAACAATCTGGACTTATATCTGCGCCGTTTTCAAACCACTTGAAAATCAACGTAGTATCGTCACGAGATACAAAACAATTCTTTCCACTGCGTTCTGCAATAGAGCAAATAACTTCACGATAGGTGAAGCCTTCCGGAAGAGTTTCAATAGTGAAATCAACAATTCCTGATGTGTCAATTTCAATACCCAGCTGTGTTTTGATTTCATCAAGAACAGCAAGAGAGCTTACAGGATATGTAAGGACCGAACTGTAAACCTTGTCAACTTCCTCAAATTTTGATTTTGTTTCAAAGGTGTATTTTTCTCCTGACTTTGTAACTTTACTCACCAACATTGAACGAACAGGAACAAACTCGAAGTCTGCTCCTGTTTCAGAAAGTCCGATATAGAATGTCGCTTTTTCACCATTCTCTGGAATAGTAACATTTGCATTTGTAGTAAAGGTAAGTTTTGGAAGAATAAGATTTCCCATAGAAACAACATCTGGGCAGGAAGCCGATTCACAGGAAACAGAATGAATATGATTGTTTTCAATCGTCTGCTCACCTATAACAATTCTTGCCTGTAAAACACCTGCATTAGAGCTCATCATATTGACAAAGCTCTGTGAAACATCTGTATACACTTTATCCCTCCTATTCTTCTACAAGCTCGACAGACACACCACGATACCAGATTTCTCCTTTTCCACAGTTAGTTATAGAACTGTAAGAAAGGTCTCCAGCGTACATAGTTAAGTTATGTGTTTGGTCGTTTCCGTCAATAACTTTTACTGGAAAATACTGTGGTTCAGTTTCGAAGATATTTTCCATTTTGTCAAAATCCGAAGATGGTATAAACGGAAATTTCAGCGAAACAGAATATTTCCAGTAAGCTACACGCCCGGTAGAAAGACCAGTAGTAGCTCTGCCGGAGCCATTTGCCCACGTCTTGTGTTTTATCATCGGACAGTCATCACCGAAGCCGGTAAGCTCTGTGCCTTTGCACCATATTCTCTTGATTATCACAACGCACTAACCCCCGTTCTTAATTTATTCTGTCTGTTAAGACGTACTATTGCTCTGTAAAGCACGCCCTCGTTGATTTCACCACGGAAAACAAAATTCATATTTTTAAGAAGCTCTACAATCTGCTTAAGCAATGCAATTATTTCAGCCTTTGAGCCACCCTCGTCAAGCATTTTCTGAAGTTTTGACAAAGGCGAAATAACTTCAGGGTCGATATTAGCTCGCTTGTTATCACCAACCATAGCCAATGTAGGAGCTGTTGCAAGACCACCACTTGCCAGCTTTGGGATTTGTGGTACATCAATTGTCTTGATAAGCTTGTTAAAAGGCTTTTCTCCAAAGATTTCGATATTCTTGATTTTCTTCAGAGCTTTATTTATCCCGTCAAACGGCACCTTTATAACCTTGTTGATGCCACCAATAAGGCCGTTAATTACTGTTTTTAAACCGTTAAGAATACCGTCTTTTATTCCAGTAAATATTTCTCCACCCTTTGAGAAAACATTCTTAACAGCTTCCCAAGCCTTTGTAAAGGTATTTTTAAACCAGGTGGCAATGTTGGAGAATGGCGAACAGATTTTTGTGAGGACGCCCATGAAGAAAGTCTGAGCCGAACTAAATGCCGATTTGATGTTATTGAATGCTGTTGTAAAGATATTTTTAAACCAGGTTCCTACTCCGTTAAAAACATTCTTTATCGTAGTGAGAACTTTGGTGAAAATATCCTTTACTTTTCCGATGAGTGACTGTACTCCATTTATAAGTCCCTGAATGATGAACTTTCCCTGCTCGGCCATAACCTTAGAAGGCGAGGCAATTCCAAAAACTTTCTTGAATCCGTTTATAAACGGAGTGAAAATCTTATCTTTTATCCAGGTCCCTATATTTTTGATACCTTCCAGAAGTCCACTAAGAAGGCCTTTAATGGTGAATTCGCCATCCTTCATGGCGTTTTCATTCCACCACTCCATAACCTTGCCCCAGGCATCTTTTATGAAGCCCCACAAGAGTGATGCAATACCAGCTATTGCCGA
>JAFTNX010000253.1 GCA_017451665.1 Oscillospiraceae bacterium
CCTGTAAAAATAAGTGCGTGTTCTGTTTTATCGACCAGAAGCCACCGGGAATGCGTGAAACCCTTTATTTTAATGACGACGACGCAAGACTCTCATTTTTGCAGGGTAATTATGTTACCCTTACAAACCTTACGGATAAGGACATTGAGAGAATTGTAAATATGCGCCTGAATATCAACGTTTCGGTGCATACTACAAACCCTGAACTGAGATGTAAAATGATGAATAATCGCTTTGCAGGGGAAAAACTCAAGTACCTTAAACAGATTGCTGATAGTGGTCTGATGCTGAATTGCCAGATTGTTCTTTGTCCGGGACTTAACGACGGTAAAGAACTTCAGAGAACACTTGACGATTTGGAGGCACTTATGCCGAATGTTTCGTCTGTGGCTGTTGTGCCTGTGGGACTTACAAAATTCAGAGAGGGACTTTACCCACTTGAACCGTTTACTGCCGAAAAATCTGCTGAGGCACTTGAAATTATCGAGAAAAAACAGCAGGAATGCCTGGAAAAATACGGCACAAGAATGGTTTTTGCGTCAGATGAATTCTATATAAATGCCAAAAGAGAGCTTCCTCTGGCTGAATATTATGAGGACTACCCACAGTATGAAAACGGCGTGGGACTTATGAGAAGCCTGATTGATGAATTTACAGATGCACTTTCTGATTTTGACGGGGAAGTGCAGGAGAGAGAATTTTCTGTTGCTACCGGAAAACTTGCTTTTCCACTTATGAAACAGCTTGCTTCGATGGTGAGTGAAAAATTCCCTCAGGTTAAAATTAACGTGTATGAGATAATTAACCACTTTTTTGGTGAAACTATAACTGTCGCAGGACTTATAACTGCAGGAGATATGATTGACCAGCTTAAAGGCAAAAATCTTGGGGAAATGCTTTATATTCCTAAAGTTATGCTTAAAGCTGATGAGGATGTTTTTCTTGACGATTTGACGGTCAGCGACGTTGAAAAAGAGCTTGGTGTCAGGGTTTGTGCCACAACAAATGATGGCTATGAACTTGCTGATGCATGGCTTTTGGGATAGAAAGGTAAGGTGATATTATGGCGTTGCCACTTGTTGCAATAGTAGGCCGACCTAATGTAGGAAAATCTACTCTTTTTAATAAGATTGTAGGACAAAAGCTGTCTATTGTTGAGGATACCCCAGGTGTCACAAGAGATAGAATTTATGCTAAAAGTGAATGGCGTAACAAGGAATTTATGCTTGTTGATACAGGAGGAATTGAGCCTGACAGCGATGACGTGATTCTTTCACAGATGAGAAGACAGGCTGAACTTGCTATCGAAAAAGCAGATGTTACTGTGCTTGTAACTGATTTGAGATGTGGAGTTACTGCAAACGACTATGAAGTTGCTTCTATGCTTTTAAAGTCGGGAAAACCTGTTGTTCTTTGCGTAAATAAGTGCGATACAGTAGGCGAACCACCTATGGAATTCTATGAATTCTATAATCTTGGAATTGGTGAACCGATTGCTGTTTCTTCTGTTCACGGACACGGAACTGGCGACCTTCTTGACGCTGTTTTTGAGCATATCCAGAACTTTGAAGAGGACGAATACGGGGAAGATTATATCAAGGTTGCACTTATCGGTAAACCTAATGTTGGTAAATCTTCTATTATAAATAAAATCTGTGGCGAAGAAAGAGTTATTGTTTCTGATATTGCAGGAACAACCCGTGACGCTACCGATACCGTTTTTGAAAACGAAAAGGGCAAGTTTGTTCTTATTGATACAGCAGGTATCAGAAAGAAGTCAAAAGTTCTTGAAAATATCGAAAGATACAGCGTTTTAAGGTCTTATATGGCTGTTGACAGAGCTGATGTTGCTGTAATTGTAATTGACGCAACCGTTGGCTTTACAGAACAGGACAGTAAGGTTGCTGGCTATGCTCACGAAAAGGGCAAGGCTTGTATTATCGCTGTTAATAAATGGGACGCTGTTGAAAAGAATACAAATACAATGCACGAGTTTGAACAGAAGCTCAAGGACGATTTTTCATTTATGTCATATGCACCTTTTGTGTTTATTTCAGCAGTTACAGGACAGCGAATTGATAAGCTTTTTGAAATGATTACTTTTGTAGCAAATCAGAATGCTATGAGAATACCAACAGGACGACTCAATGACGTGCTTGCTTATGCTACATCAAGAGTACAGCCACCGTCGGATAAGGGCAGAAGACTTAAAATCTATTATATGACACAGCCTTCAACAAAGCCACCGACATTTGTTATGTTTGTAAACAGAGCTGAGCTTTTCCACTTCTCTTATCAGAGATATATTGAAAACCAGATTCGTGAAACCTTCGGGCTTGACGGAACTCCTGTAAGATTTATAATAAGAGAAAGAGATACCGACGATACCAAGTAATCGCTTGCTGTCACGAAAGGATATGTTTTTATGAATATTTTATTTTCACTTCTGGGACTTGTGATTGCAGGGGCTTTTGCCTATCTGCTGGGAAGTCTTAATTCTGCACTTGTTGTTTGCAGAATTGTTAAGGGACAGGACATCAGAAAGTACGGAAGTAACAACGCAGGACTTACAAATGTGCTCAGAACTTATGGCAAGGGACTTGCCTTGACAGTGCTTCTTTGTGACCTTTTTAAGGGCATTATCGCTGTTACCTTTGCAAGAATTGTGGTTGTGAACATTATGGGCGTTGAGATTTTCGGCGACGGATATTTTGTTATGTATTTTGCTGCTTTCTGCGCCATGATGGGACATATTTTCCCACTTTATTATGGCTTTAAGGGTGGTAAGGGTGTGCTTGTTGCAGCTACATCTCTGCTTGCAATTGACCCGCTGTCATTTATTTGTGCAATCCTTGTTTTTATTGCAGTTGTGTATTTTACAAAGTATGTTTCGGTAGCATCTATTATTGCGTCAATTTCATTCTCTGTGTTTACACTTTTGTGGCAGTTTTTAAGAGGAATTGATACTTTTGCTATAAATGCTGCTGTTGTTCATATTATGGCAACCATCATTGTGTGGAAGCATAGACCTAATATGGAGAGAATTGATAACGGCACAGAAAACAAACTTAGCTTTAAGAAAAAGTAATTGCAGGAGGCATAATTATGGCTGATATTACAATTTTGGGTTCTGGTGGATTCGGACTTGCACTTGCTGTTTTGTGTAATACAAACGGACATAAGGTTACTGTGTGGAGTAAATTCCAGGACGAAATAGACGCTATCAAGAGAACAGGCGAGCTTAAAGCAAAGCTTCCGGGGGTTTTTATTCCGGAAGAAATTGAGTTTTCCACAGATATTTCCTGCGTAAAGGATGCTGATATGGTGCTTATCGGTATTCCTTCAAAGTTTGTTAGAGAGGTCTGCCTTGAGGCACAGCCTTTTATGAAAAAGGATATTATCGTTGTAAATACTTCAAAGGGACTTGAAGAAGGCTCACTCAAAAGAATGAGCGAGGTTGTAGGGGAATGCTTCCCTGAAAATAAAATCGTTGTTCTTACAGGTCCTTCACACGCTGAAGAAGTGGGCAGAGGTATCCCTACTGCTGTTGTTGCTGCTTGCGAGGACAGAGATACTGCACTTTATGTTCAGAAGGTTTTTTCAAGCAAGACCTTCAGAATTTATATCAACGATGACGTAATCGGCAGTGAAATCGGAGGAAGCCTTAAAAACGTTATCGCA
>JAFTNX010000254.1 GCA_017451665.1 Oscillospiraceae bacterium
ATGACAGGCTACGGTCGTGAACAGCGACTTGTAGGCTCAAGAGAAATTCTTGTGGAAATCCGTTCTGTAAACCACAGATATTATGAATTTAATTCAAGAACACCAAGAGCTTACGGTTATCTTGACGAAAAGCTCAAAGGCTTTTTAAATGGTAAGATTTCAAGAGGAAAGGTTGAAGTTAATGTTTCAATCTTTAATCAGGAGGGTGCTGACGCTTGTATTGAAGTAAATCAGGTAATTGCTAATGGTTACATCAATGCGTTGAGAGAGGCTAATGAACAGCTTAACCTTACTGATGATATCACACTTTCACAGATTATGAGATTTCCTGACGTGTTTACTGTTAAAAAGGTTGCTGAAGACGAAGAGGAAATCTGGGAGGCTGTAAAATCTGTTGCCGAAACAGCACTTGACAAGTTTGTTTCAATGAGAGAAACAGAGGGTGTCAAGATGAAGGAAGACGTTGCGTCAAGACTTGATTTTATTGAGAATGTTGTTTCTGAAATCGAAAAGCGTTCACCTCAGGTTACAGAGGCTTACAGAACAAGACTTACAAACAAGCTTAAGGATATCCTTGAGGATAAGAATATCGACGAAGCAAGAATTGTTACAGAAGCTGCTATTTTTTCAGAAAAGACAGCTGTTGACGAAGAAACTGTTCGTTTGAGAAGTCACATTTCACAGTTCAGAAAGCTTCTTGAAGCTGATGAACCAATCGGAAAGAAACTTGATTTTATTGTTCAGGAAATGAACAGAGAAGTCAATACAACAGGTTCTAAATGTCAGGACCTTACTATTACACAGATGGTTGTTAATCTTAAATCTGAAATTGAAAAAATCAGAGAACAGATTCAGAATATTGAATAGGAGGTTTTGTATGCAGTTAATTAACATTGGTTTTGGTAATATGATTTCATCCGCAAGACTTATTGCCATTGTAAGCCCTGAATCAGCACCGATTAAGAGAATTATTCAGGAGGCTAAGGACAAGGGAACACTCATTGACGCTACATATGGAAGAAGAACAAGAGCTGTTATTGTTATGGACAGCGACCACGTTATTCTTTCAGCTGTTCAGCCTGAAACTGTTGCAGGACGACTTGATGACATTGACGAGGATGAAGAAGATGAATAGAGGTACATTGTATGTTGTTTCTGCGCCGTCCGGCTGTGGAAAGGGAACAATTCTTGCAGAGGTTTTTAAAAGAAATTCAAATGTATTCTACTCGGTATCTGCTACAACAAGAAATCCTCGTGAGGGAGAAATTGATGGTGTGAATTATCATTTTCTTACAAGAGAAAAATTCCTTGAACTTGTAGATAACAACGGAATGCTTGAATATGCAGAGTTTTGCGGGAATATGTATGGTACTCCGAGAAAAGCTGTTGAAGAAAAGCTTTCTGAAGGGTACGATGTTATTCTTGAAATTGAAACTAAGGGTGCAAAACAGATTAAGGAAAAAATGCCTGAGGCTGTTATGATTTTTATTCTTCCACCATCTGTTAATGAGTTAAGACGACGCCTTAATAAGCGTGGTACAGAAACGGAAGAGGTTATCGAAAAGCGAGTAAGCGAGGCTGAAGGGGAAATTCGCCAGGCTTACGATTACGACTATGTTATGATGAATGGTGAGCTTTCTGATGCTATTGACGATTTTATGGCAATTATGAGAGCTTCAAAATATGACAAAACAAAAAATAACAAAATTATAGATGAGGTGCTTGAAAATGCTTAGACCATCAGTAAACCAGATTTTAAAGAACAATGAGAGCTATTATTCTCTCGTAATCGGAATTGCCAAGAGAGCAAGAGAAATTTCCGAAAACGCTATCAAGGACAAGGTTGTTCTTGACGAAAAGCCTGTAAAGACAGCTGTTGCTGAATTTGCAAACGGCGATTACAAGCTTGTTGAAGACCCAAGACTTAAGAAGTAATATTCTTTGATTTTTGAAACGAGGTGAGGTTTTGCTTAGGAATTTTTTGGTTGCAAAGGTTGCTATGAGCAACGCCTCATACAGCTATGATATTGAGTATAGCTATGCTGTTCCTGAAAATATGACTCATAAAATCGATTCGGGTACAAGAGTGCTTGTTCCTTTTGGGAAAGGTAATAGAAAAAGAATAGGCTTTGTTACAAGAACTTATATGAGAGATACCTATAATGAGGATTTAAAGCCGATTTTGCAGGTTATTGATGATAATTCACTTGTAACAGATGAGCTTATGCGACTTATTTTCTGGCTCAAAGAAAATACCTTCTGTACCTTTTACGAGGCGTACAAAACTGTTATTCCGAGTGGGTTTGCTTATAATTATAAACAGCATTACAGCCTTGTGAATGCTGAAATTTCAGAGGAGCTTACAGAAGAAGAACAGTTTGTAGTTGATTTTATGAGAAACTCTGATTCTGTTAAGGAAATTGACGCTTTTTTAGAGGATAACATTAAAAATAAGAAATCTGTTATTGACAGCCTTATTGATAAAGGTGTTATCGAAGAAACTGACGAGTTTAAAAGACGAGTTGGTGACGAAACTGTAAAAATGGTTGCCCTCACTGAGGACTATTTTAACGGAAACTATGTAAAAAAGCTCACTAAAAAACAGCATCTTGTAGTTGAGCTTCTTGAGGAGTATGAAACTGCTTCAATAAAAGAAGTTTGCTATATGACAAATGTTACTCCGACTATCATAAAAAATCTTGTTTCAAATAAAATAGTTTATGAATATGAGTTTGAAATTTTAAGAAAAGCTGTAAATGACGATGTTTTAAAGCTTGATATTGATGATATTAAGCTGAATATGTCGCAGTTTGAGGCGTTTAATGGAATTTCACAGCTTATTGATAACAAAAAACCTGCTGGTGCTTTGCTTCACGGTGTAACGGGAAGTGGTAAAACTGCTGTATTTATGAAGCTTATTGACTATACCATCAAATCGGGTAAATCAGCTATTTTGATGGTGCCTGAAATTGCACTTACGCCACAGATGGTAGGGAAGTTTATTTCTTACTTTGGCGAAATAGTAGCTGTTATTCATTCAAATTTGTCTTTGGGACAAAGAGTTGATGAATTTAAAAGGATTAAAAACGGTGATGCTAAAATAGTTATCGGTACAAGAAGTGCTGTTTTTGCGCCTTGTGTGGATTTGGGACTTATAATTATGGACGAAGAGGGCGAACAAACCTATAAATCCGATTCTTCTCCTCGCTATCACGCAAGAGATGTGGCTATTCAAAGATGTGGTTTTAATAACTGCGTACTGCTTATGGCATCAGCTACACCTTCAATTGAAACTTACTATTTTGCACAGAAAAACAGATACAGTCTTTTTGAACTGAATGAAAGATTTTCGGGAAATAAACTGCCTGCTGTTGTTACTGTTGATATGCTTGATGATGAGGCTTATGACGACGAGGGACTTTATAGTTATACGCTTGTTGAAAGATTAAAGAAAAATCTTGAAAACAAGGAACAGTCTATTCTTCTTCTCAACAGACGAGGCTATCACACTTTTGTTACCTGTCGTGACTGTCACACAACTGTTGAATGTCCGAATTGTAGCATTACTCTTACTTATCACAAGAAAAACAACAGAATGATGTGTCACTATTGTGGGTATACAAGAAGTATGCCTGAAAAGTGCGATAAATGTGGTTCG
>JAFTNX010000255.1 GCA_017451665.1 Oscillospiraceae bacterium
ATTCCACAAAGAGCGTAGGTTGTGCTGATGATTGAAAGTCGCACAAGACCTGCTTTTATAACAGTAGCGCTGTCGGAATAGATTGACAAAAGAGGCGTGCCAAAAAAGTAAGCTAAGTTTCCAAGCACAAGTCCCGTAACAGTTACACAAACAAGCCCTGTCACTACAATTTTGTTTATTCTTTCGTATTTTCCCCCACCGTAATTCTGGCTGACAAATGAAATTGTTGACTGGTGGAATGCATTCATAGCTACCCACACAAAGCCTTCGATGTTTCCGGCAGCAGAGTTTCCTGCAACAACGATGTTTCCAAAACCATTTACAGATGCCTGAATAACTACGTTTGACAGGGAAAATACAATTCCCTGAAAGCCGGCAGGCAGACCTATCTGAATGATTTTAAAGAATATATTTTTGTCAATTCCCAGCTTTTTGAGAATGAGTTTTATAGCACCTGTTTCCTTCATAAGACAGCGTATAACCAGAGTTGCCGATAAAAACTGTGAAATGATAGTTGCAAGAGCAACACCAGCAACCCCCATATCAAAGACGATTACAAAAAACAGATTCAGAACTACGTTTACTATTCCTGACGCAAAAAGATAGTAAAGTGGTCGCTTTGTATCACCAACTGCCCTTAAAATAGCAGCAGCGAAGTTGTAAACCATCATTGCAGGCATTCCGAAAAAGTAAATTCTCAGATAAATTACAGCCAGAGGCAAAACCTCTTTTGGTGTCTGCATCAGCTTTAAAACGCCACCTGCACCAAAAAATCCCACAACCGTCATAATAAGCCCACTTATAAAACCTATCATAATTGAGGTGTGAACTACTCGGCTTACGGATTTGTCTTTTCCTGCGCCGATGTAACGGGCACACACAACGTTTGTACCCACAGAAAGCCCCATAAACAGGTTTGTCATAAGGTTTACAAGGGCAGTTGTCGAGCCTACTGCTGCAAGTGAGTCGTCACCTGCAAATCGCCCTACAACAACAATATCGGCTGCGTTAAAAAGCAGCTGTAATATACTTGAAAACATAAGTGGCAGAGTAAAAAGAAGCATCTTTTTTAATATCGGGCCACTTGTCATATCCATTTCATAAGCTTTTGTTGACGTAAAAGGTCACTTCCTTAAATATTTTCCATAAAACAGTGTAGCACAACTTATAATATTTTTCAACACAAAAAAGTGTTTCTTTTGTAAATACTCATTGACAGGCTATATGATGTGTGATAGAATACAAAAAAGGGGCGTGGATTTGTGAGCAAGAAAGCAAAAGTATCTGTAATTTTAGCTGTAATTCTGATAATTTCAGCTGTAATCACAGTCCTTGTGATAAGAGCAATAAACGACAAAAAGAATAAAGAGGACGACAGTGGAGTATTTTTAAACGACAACTGTACCCACGACGAAAACTATAAAGAGCCTGAACTTAAAATCGGAAAGTATTATTATAACGGAGATACAACAGCTAAATATATTGAAGTTACGGCTGATGGATATTTGCATTATAAGGGGGCGACACCTGAGGAATTTGCAGCAGCTTTGTTGAGTGCAAGCAAAACCGAGCAGGAGGCAATGGTTGAGAAATACAGAAGCTGGGTTAAGAAAAACGACGAGTCCGATTTTTACGAAGTTCCAGAACAAGGTTCAGATATTGAATTTATAAATAATAACATTGATTTTTTTAGTACACCTAAGGAGTATAAAGTATATACCGACCATAAATTAAGCGATACTGTAAAAGTATACGAAGAATGGGAAGTTACATCAGATGGAGTTATACAAGGCTCTTGTTATGAATATGTTGATGAAAATACTTTGGAAAGGAACTCCTTCACCCGTTTTATTTACATAGACAACCCACAATAAATTTTAAAAAGACTGTCTTTTGGCAGTCTTTTTTTGTTGTAAATTATTAAAAATTATGCTATACTATATTTAACATAAAAAACTTTTACTTTTATTGTCACTGGGTTTTCACAAAACTTTGTTATTATAAGCGAGAATAATGCTTGTAATAACTGAAAGGATTTGATATTATGCCAAAACTTCTTATTGTTGACGACGAAGCCAAAATCCGTATTGTTGTTAAGGAATATGCAGAGTTTGAGGGCTTTGAAACTGACGAAGCCTCTGACGGTATGGAGGCTGTTGAAAAGGTAAGAAACAACGACTATGACATCATTATTATGGACGTTATGATGCCAAAGCTTGACGGGTTTTCTGCCTGTAAGGAAATAAGAAAAACAAAACAGATTCCGATAATTATGCTCTCTGCAAGAGGCGAGGAATACGACAAGCTCTTTGGCTTTGAGCTGGGGATTGACGACTATGTTGTAAAGCCTTTTTCTCCTAAGGAGCTTCTTGCCAGAATAAGAGCAGTGCTTGCAAGAGCCTCTGCTACACGAGTTCAGGAGGAGGTTGTGACCTATCAGGGCCTTGTTATCAATATGACAGCAAGAGAAGTTACAATCGACGGCGAAAGAGTTCAGATGACTCCAAAGGAATACGAGCTTCTGTTTTATCTCGTAAAGAATATGAATATCGCACTTTCAAGAGAAAAGCTTCTTGAGGAAGTGTGGGGATTTGATTTTTACGGCGACGACAGAACGGTTGACACACACATAAAAATGCTCAGAAACAGTCTCGGTGAATACAGAAATCTGATTATTACTCTGAGAGGAATGGGATATAAGTTTGAAAAAATCGGATAAAAAGAAAAGAAAGCCTCTGTTTTCCAAAACTTCAAGTCTGCGAAGCTATATATGGATAAGCTTTATTGTTTTTACCTTTGCTATTCTTGGACTTTTGTGGTTTTTCCAGTATCTTCTTCTGGAAACCTACTATTCCTCGATGAAAACAGACCAGCTTGTTAAAATGGCTGAAAGTATTTCAGCTACCGGCGAATACCAGTCTCATAAAAGTCTTGGGAATACCATAAGAAACGAAGCATTCCGAAACAGCGTGTGTATAGTTGTTACAGATACGCTGGGAAACCCTCTTATGTTTGAAAATATGCTTGGTAGCTCGTCAATGCTTGAAAGAGATATAAGCGAAAACTTCGGCACTATGCTTTACGGACTTAAATCCGACTATGAGCATGGTCAGAGTGACATTATGACTCAGCATTTTGAAAACGAGGACTACGGCTCAAAGGGTATTCTTGTGGTGTCATCCTTTCGTTTTCAGGGGGAAGATATGTATATTTACATAGAATCCTCACTTGAAATGATTGACGCTACTTCCGATATCATTAAAACCCAGCTTTTTTATATTACGATTATTCTTTTTGAGCTGGCGTTTATTATTACCCTGTTTATTTCAAGCAGACTTTCAAAGCCGATTACCAATATCACCAATACTGCAAAGCGTTTTGCTGAGGGTGACTATACGGCGAAGTTTGAGGACAGCAGCTACGTTGAAACCAAAGAGCTTGCAAAAGTCCTTGATAAAGCGAGAAAGGAAGTTTCTAAGGTATCCGATTTGAGACGTGACCTTATTGCTAACGTTTCACACGATTTGAGAACACCTCTTACAATTATCAAATCATACGCTGAAATGATTAAGGATATTTCGGGAAATAATCCTGCAAAACGTGACGAACATCTTCAGGTTATCATTGACGAAAGCGACAGACTTTCTGCACTTGTAAGCTCACTTATGGAGCTTTCTAAGCTGGAAAGTGGAAATATGGAGCTTGAATACAGCGTGTTCTCAATCAATGAAAAGCTTGACGAGGTTATGCAGAGATACGCTCTTCTTTGTGAAAACGACGGGTATGATATTACCCTTGAAAAGGACGAGGACAGAGTTTGTAAGGCTGACGTTCCTAAGCTTGAGCAGGTGCTTTATAACCTTATAAATAATGCTGTAAACTACTGTGGCGAGGGAAAGAAAATTTCCGTCAAGCAGATAAACAAGGATAATTCCGTGAGAATTGAAGTGCATGACGACGGCGCAGGAATTCCAAAAGACCAGCTCCCACTTATTTTTGACAGATATTATCGAAATGAACGCCATAAGCGTGATAAGGTGGGCACAGGTCTGGGACTTTCAATCGTTAAGGAAATTCTTAAAATGCATAACTTTCCGTTCGGGGTTTCAAGCGAGGAAGGTAAAGGCTCGGTGTTCTGGTTTGAGATAGTTTTAAACGGCGAAAAATAAAAATTCCCCACTCGAAAAAACTCATTCGGGTGGGGATTTTTGCTTGACAATAACCCACAAAAGTCGTATAATGATAATGTTGTTTTCGAGGTGTAGCTCAGTTTGGTAGAGCACTACGTTCGGGACGTAGGGGCCGTGGGTTCAAGTCCCGTCACCTCGACCAATAAAATCCGCAATTTCGGTGTTTTCACTGGGATTGCGGTATTTTTTTATCAGTTTTTCTCTTATGTAAAGCGGAAGTGCATTTATATACACTTCCACATAATTTTCGTATACTAAAACCTTGTCAAGATAGAGATTTATAAGTTGTCGTTTTGTTTCAATACTTCCTTCAAGGAATAAATCCCTTGCACTTTTGTAGGCTTCTGTGATTTGTTTTTCAGTCAGCACCTGTGTTTTCAGATTGCTTTCTGCAATGGCAAGCTCGCTTTCAAGTCTTGCTTTTTCATTTTCCTGTTCGCTTAACGCAGTTATCAAAGCTGTGCTTCCCGTGTTTGCAATTACCGAAACGAGGTTTCTGATTTTACCTTCTGTATCTTTAATGCTGTTTCGCAGTGCGTTAAGTTCATCGTCAGCACTGCTTATTTTCCTCGCATAGTAATCCTGATACTTCTTTACAAGTATCGGGATTTTTTCATCTGAGAGCACCACACGGAGGATTTCCCTGAGAACATATTCTTCTATGTACTCCTTGCGGATTTCTTTGTTTTTGCAACTTATTCCCGAATACCGACGTTTGGTTGAACAGGTGTATGATGAGTATTCTGTCTTGTTTTTCTTTCCCGAACGCCTTGAACCACCACTGTATGCCCCACCACATTTGCCACAGAAAATCTTGCCTGTAAGGAGATAGGTGTGCTTTTTTCCACGATAGGTTTTCAGGCGTTTTCGTGAACAGATTATTTTATTGACACTTTCAAAAAGCTCGTCACTGATTATTCTGGGCATTCCGTCAGCTATTCTCACAATCTCATCTTCAAACTTGTTTAGATGGCTGTTGTACTTCCCGTCAGCGTCTTTTGAAGCCCGTCGGTTGTAAATATACACACCCTTGTATTTTTCATTTTTCAGCATTTCATTCAGAAGATTTTTACCGAAAGGATTTCCGTCACGGGTTCTGAAACCCAGTCGGTTAAGCTCTCTGATAATAAAATCATAGCTTTTTCCTTCATCAAAACTCTGAAAAATAAACCGAACAGCATTTGCCTCATCTTCAGCTATTTCATAAAGCTGAGTGGACGGATTGACCTTAAATCCGAAGGGTGGTCTTCCACCATTGTGCTTGCATTGAAGTGCGTTTTCGAGGTGACCCTTTGTTACTTCTCGTGAAAGGTTTTTGGAATAATACTCAGCCATACCCTCCAGAAGAGATTCCATTATAACACTTTCCGGTGAGTCGTCAAAGTTCTCTAAAACACTTACAAGAGCCACACCATTCTTTTTAAGCTGATTTCTGTAACGGCTGCTGTCGTAACGGTTTCGTGCAAAACGGTCAAGCTTGTGTACCAGCACGATGTTGAACTGCTTGTGCTTTGACTCATTAATCATTCGCAGAAACTCAGGACGGTCGTCAGTTGTGGCCGACCTTGCCCTGTCGCAGTAGTGTTCCATAACTACAACCTCATTTTCACGGCAGAAATTTGTCATTGCCCTTATCTGAGCATCAATAGATTCGTCACGCTGATTGTCAGAAGAAAATCTTGCGTAAAGTACAGCCTTGGGAACAATTCCTCTGGCTTTCATCTGGTCAATTATTTTCACCCACATCATTCCTTTCCGAAAGTATTTTGTCAATAATCTGTGCAAGAAAATACTGGTCAGAAACCTCGTTTATTGTTTCTGTTATTTCTTTTTTAACGTCAAGGGCATTTCCTTTCTTGAAATGTCCGTAAAGATTTCCACGACTGATGGTATTTTTTACAACTTTGTATCTCAATGCACCACCCCAATTCTACTATTTTCTGTCTTAAATTGTAATCACCAAAGGTGACATAATTTTTCTTTCTTATTGTAGCGAAACTACTAAACTAATACCCACAACCCCTGAATATCTCTCGTAATATCGCTGGTTTATGTGATTGCAACCCCTAATTCTGTTTTAGTCTGATTTTACAACCCCTATTTGAAATCTTCGCAAACCTCGTATTTTCGGTCGGCTTTGCCGTCCGATGTGAATTTGCAACCCCGTTGCTTTAACTTGCTATCTTCTTTTGTGCACAAATCTATCACTCCAATCTCTGTTTGAAATCTTTCTCAAACTTTATCTTCCCTCACAAACGCCCACAAATGCACCGTGTCGGATTTTATCAGCAGAAAAGGAAAAGTTACCCCGATAAGAGCTAAAACCCCACAAAACGCGTTTCTCTGCGAATTTCAAAAGTTAAATTCAAATAAAAAATGTAAAAGCTATATCTTCCTTTTCTGTAATAATTAAATACTTTATACGTTAATCTTTCTATTAGTCTTGTTTGTGTTTCTCTCAGAACACAACC
>JAFTNX010000256.1 GCA_017451665.1 Oscillospiraceae bacterium
TATCAACTAATCTTTCACTTGGAAAAATTGTTAAAAACTCATTTATACTTGTTTCTCTTGGACTTAAACAGTCTATCTTTACACTGTTGTCAATTTTCTTTGTAGTAGGACTTTTATTCTTGTTCCTGCCATATTCATCATTCTTGATGCCGTTTATTCCGTTTTCACTTATTGCTCTTATCGTTTCATTCAACTGTTTTCCTGTTATCAGAAAATACGTTATTCAGCCTTATTATGAGCAGAGAGGTGAAGAAAGCCCTGAATTTGACTTCAAAAAGCCAAATTCTGAAGAAGCTGTTTTTGAAGATAAGGGTGGAGAAGAAAAACCAATCAAGCAGGCACCTAAGAAAAAAGGAAAAGGCAAATACATATCATAAAGACAAAAACCTTCTGTTTTTTAGCAGAAGGTTTATTTTTTATAAAAATCGGAATAATAAATACAAAACTTTAAGGAGATGTATTTATGAAACGATTGTTACTCATATTTTCAACGCTTTGCGTTATGACTTTTACAGGTTGTGCAGGAAATAAACTTCAAACCGACGGAAATGGCGAACAGATAGGAACTGAAAACGGTACATCTGTAATGAACAAATCATCAGAAATAGAACCTATGAACGCTGATGTGAAAATTTCTTTTGATAATGTTGAAACTCTTGACAGAAGTAAAAACGGCTATGGCCAGGGTGTTCAGGTTGATGATAAAAACAGGACTCTCGGTGCGTTGCAGTTTAACGAGAAATACGGGAAATACAACGCCACAGCTATTGATGATAAAACAAACGAAAAAGTTATCTATCTCACATTTGACCAGGGCTACGAAAACGGCTATACAAGCGTAATTCTTGATGTTTTAAAAGAAAAGAACGTCAAGGCGATTTTCTTTGTGCTTGAAGATTATGCTGTTAAAAACCCTGACCTTATCAGGCGTATGATTGACGAAGGTCACGTTATCGGAAACCATTCAAAAAGCCATTATTCAATGCCTGATTTAAGTGGGGAAGAATGTCAGAAGGAAATCGACTCGTTTCATCAGTATATGCTTGACAATTTCAATTATGAAATGTCACTTTTCAGACCACCTATGGGCGAGTTTTCTGAATATTCACTTGCACAGACACAGCTTGCAGGTTATAAAAGTGTTTTGTGGAGTTATGCTTATGCTGATTGGGATGTGAATTATCAGCCTGACTATGAAACTGCTTACGAAAAGCTTGTGAACGCTGTTCATCCTGGCGGAATTTATCTTCTTCATTCTGTTTCAAAGACAAACGCAGAGGTTTTACCTGCTTTTATTGATAAAATTCACTCAATGGGATATGAATTTAAAGTTTTTTAGTTGTATTTATTGGAAAAATATGTTAAAATAAACTAAAACCTGTATAGGAGTGTTTATTTTGAAGATTTTTGCACCAGAATACTATAATTCTTTCAAGTGTATTGCTGACAAATGTAAAAACAGCTGTTGTATAGGCTGGGATATTGAAATTGACAGCAATATGCTTGATGTTTACTTAAATATGAAAGATAGCTTTGGCGAAAAGCTAAAAGCTAACATAATAACTAATGAAGAGGTTTCTTCCTTTAAGCTTGACCAAAAGAAACGCTGTCCGTTTTTAAAGGAGAATGGTCTTTGTGAAATCATTCTTGAAAAGGGTGAGGACTATCTTTGTGGAATTTGTTCTGACCACCCGAGATTTCGTAATTTCTTTTCTGACAGGGAAGAAATTGGCTTGGGCTTATGCTGTGAAGAGGCATCAAGAATTATTTTAACATCGGAAGTCACTTCGGATTTACAGATGATATCTGAAAACAGCGAAGAAGAATATGAACTTGAAGATATTGAAGTATATGTTTTGAATTTGAGAAACAAGCTGTTTGGAATTGTTTCAGATAAAGACAAAGATTACAATAAATGTCGTTTTGAATTATCTGAATCTATCGAGCGTGGAGTTCCTGTTTTTACTTCAGATGATGTAAAAAATACTTACCTTGGCCTTGAAATGCTTGATAACAGCTGGGAAAGTCTGCTTAAAGGTTTTTGTGAATACAAATGTCATATGCCTTCACTTTGCAATGAATATTCCGACTACGCTAAAAGACTGTTGTCATACTTTATTTTCAGACATTTTGCAGACACAATTCTTGATGGAAGAATTTACGAAAGAGTTGTATTTTCAATTCTCAGCACAGAAATAATTATCGGAATTTCAGATTATCTTTCAGATGGAAAAATCAAGCTCGAAACTATCTGTGACATAGCAAGACGCTATTCATCTGAAATTGAATATTCTGACGAAAATATTGAAAAAATTCTTGATTACATAGCAAAAAAATCCACCGAATAATCGGTGGATTTTGATTTTTTAGAGATTGTAGTACTTGTCAAATTCAGCAGGGTGTGGAATGTTAGCAAGCTGTCTGCATTCTTCACGCTTTGTCTTGATGAAGTTCTTGAGAAGCTCTTCTGGGAATACGCCACCTGCTGTGAGGTAATCGTGGTCAGCCTCGAGAGCGTCAAGTGATTCTTCAAGAGATGTAGGGAGGTGGTGAAGCTTAGCCTTTTCCTCATCGCTGAGGTGATAAAGGTTGACGTCATATGGTCCCCAGCCGTTAGCGTGTGGGTCAATCTTATTCTTAACACCGTCAAGACCTGCCATAAGGATAGCTGCATAGCAGAAGTATGGGTTACAAGTAGCGTCAGGGTTTCTGAGCTCAAATCTTCTCTTGTCAGGGCTCTTAGCGTATGCTGGAATTCTGATTACAGCACTTCTGTTTGATGTAGCATAACCAACAGTAACAGGAGCCTCATAACCTGGAACAAGTCTCTTGAATGAGTTTGTGCTTGGGTTTGTAAGTGCACAGAGTGATGTGATGTGCTTAAGGAGACCACCCATAAAGTAGTGAGCAGTTTCACTGAGTCTTGCATAACCGTTATCATCAGAGCATACCGGCGGTCCGTCCTTGAGAAGAAGCATATGAACGTGCATACCGCTTCCTGCTTCGCCGTAAATTGGCTTTGGCATAAATGTAGCTGATTTTCCGTACTTGAGAGCTGTGTTGTGAATGATATACTTAATCATCATTGTAGCATCAGCCATTTCTGACATTTTACCAAGCTGTGGTTCGATTTCAAACTGACCTGATGCAGCAACTTCAGGGTGATGGTAGTTGATTTCGATGCCTGCGTCCTTCATATGGAGACACATTTCACTTCTGCATTCAAATGACTGGTCAAATGGCTTAGCAATATGGTATGCCTTCTGCTTTGGAACTACAACGCCACGGCCTTCTGTTGCGCTGTTCCAGTATGACTGGTTTGTATCAAGAGCAACACCAATGCTGTTTGGCTGAACTTCCCAGCCCACTTCGTCAAAGAGGTAGAATTCAAATTCAGGGAGAATAAGCATTGTATCAGCAATACCTGAATCCTGCATATACTTTTCAGCAGCAAGAACAATATTTCTTGGATACTGAGCAAGTGGTCTGTTTTCAGGAGTATCGATAATCATTGCATTACCTGTCATTGTAAGGGTAGGGATTTCGCAGAATGGGTCGATAACAGCTGTGTCAGGGTCTGGAATAAATACCATGTCGCTCTTTTCAACAACAGCGTATCCGTAGTTAGATGCGTCAAATCCGATACCACTCTTCATTGTGTTTTCTGAAAAGTTTTCAGCAGGGATAGTAACGTGACGATACTGACCTTTGATGTCAACCATTTTAAAGTCAACCATCTTGATGCCTTTTTACTTGATGATGTCAAGGATTTCATGAATTCTTTTTGAAATAA
>JAFTNX010000025.1 GCA_017451665.1 Oscillospiraceae bacterium
CATCATACAAATGCTTTAATTATAAAACAAAAAGGTATCAGGAAATATTCCCGATACCTTGAATTTTAATATAAAATCGCTCCAAATTCAGCACAGATTTCCTTCAGGTTTTCCTCATCAATTTCACAAGTGCTGTCAACAAGCGCCCTGCCGTTGTAATAACAAAGTGCCATTCTGAGGGCCTCCTCAGTTTCTGTTCTGAACATAACCGGAAGCTCCAGCCAGTGCAGATTCTGACTAAGGTGAAAACCGTCATCGTGGGTGTTGATTTCAACAACAATAACGTCATAAACCTCGTCATCAAAATCTATAAGCTCTTCAGCCATATCACATTCAATGTCAATAGGCTGTGAAAGTGTGATGTGTTCAGGATTTAAGAAAAACGCCTGCAAATGATTAGCTGCAACAAAGGAAGTGTCCTCAATGTCGTCAGCTATAAATTCCATTTCGCTAAGGTATTTCTTAACAGCCTCTACCCTGCTTTGTGAAAGCGCAGAACAGTCAAAAACAACATTCTTAATACATTCAAAATACTTCATATTGTTAAGGTAAGCGTTGTTTTCATTAAGACCTATGTATAACGGAATGTGAATGTATCCCATAATGTATCTTACAACATCAATGGTTTCTGAACGCTCGCTTTCGTCAATTACCGAAAATCCCACAGCGTCAAGACCTAAATTTTCAAGGGTAATAAGATACCCAAGCTCCTTGCCACCACTTGTTTCATCGGTGTCGGAGTCAATGTCGAGAATGGCAACTATCGGCTTGTCAAAACGTCTGCACGCAAGCACAGCAGCCCTCAATTCAGAAAGCTCACTTATCCCCTTTAAAATAAAGGAGGTAGCCCCTTCCTCATCAAGAGCATACGCCTTGTCGTAAAAAACATCAATCATCTTGAAAAAGCTAAGCTCACCAAAAGGCTCGCAAGGTTCTCCAAGCGTTGTAATTATCGCAGGATTAGTATTTTCACTCCACAATCGGGGTAAAGGTATCGGAATATCCATTATTTTTTCCTTTCTGTAAACTCAAAAATCAAATCAAACTATACAACCCGTAGACATCGGAAAAATTTTCGGTTTTCTTAAGATTGCAAGTATCACGAGCAAAACAAATTACATTGATTCAGGACAAGTAATCTTGAGCATATCAAGAATGTTCTTGATAACCTGCTTGACAGCGCCACACAGTCCAAGTCTTGCCTGCATGATTTCTTCGCTTTCGCCCTTGACTCTGCACTGTGAATAGAACTTGTGGAACATTGTAGCGATTTCCACAGCATATCTTGTCATTTTTGCAGGGTCATAAGCCTTTGCAGACTCGTTAACAACGTTTGGAAGTGTAGCAATAAACTTGATAAGCTCTCTTTCTTCGGCAGTTTTAAGGTTTTCAGCCATATTAGCTGTAAAGTCACAAACCTTAACACCTTCCTCTTCAATACCTCTTAAAATTGAACAAATTCTTGCGTGAGCGTACTGAACGTAGTAAACAGGGTTCTGTGAAGTCTGTGAAACAGCCAAATCAAGGTCAAAATCAAAATGTGAATTCGGCTCTCTCAGGTTGAAGAAAAATCTTGCTGCGTCAATCGGAATTTCTTCAAGGAGTGTTGACAAGGTAATTGCCTTGCCACTTCTCTTTGAAAGCTTGTACTTTTCCCCGTCTTTGATAAGGTTAACCATCTGCATAATTACCATATCAAGTCTGTCAGGATTAACTCCAAGTGCCTGCATAGCAGCCTTCATTCGTGGAATGTAGCCGTGGTGGTCAGCACCAAGAATGTCGATAGCAGTGTCAAACTTTCTTGTAACAAGCTTGTTGTAGTGATAAGCAATGTCAGGTACAAAGTAAGTAGGAATACCATTTTCACGAACCAAAACTCTGTCCTTGTCGTCCCCAAGCTCACTTGACTTGAACCACAAAGCCCCGTCAGTTTCATATGTGTATCCGCTTTCCTTGAGCTTTTCAATAATTTCAGCTACTGCCCCACCATTGTGAAGCTCGCTTTCCTTAAACCATCTGTCATAGGTAATTCTGTATTTGCCCAAATCCTTTTCAAGATTTTCAATATTGATAGGAAGTGCATAATCACAAAGTGCCTGACGTCTTTCTTCGCTGTCAGCCTCAACATACTTGTCGCCATTTATTTCAGCGAAATTCTTAGCGTGATTTATAATGTCCTCACCGTGATATGCGTCCTCTGGCATTTCAATGCCATCTTTGTAAAGCTGGAGGTATCTTGTTTCAAGCGAAGTCTTGAATTTTTCAATCTGGTTTCCTGCGTCGTTAACATAAAACTCACGCTTTACATCATAGCCTGCCATTTCAAGTACCCCTGCAAGACAGTCACCGATAGCGCCTCCTCTTGCGTTGCCGATATGCATAGGGCCGGTAGGGTTTGCAGAAACAAATTCCACAAGAATACTCTTGCCTGCGCCCATATCAGTTTTTCCGTATTAGCAAACTTCGTCAGAAACATTCTTTACAACTTCCCCGAACCACTTGTCAGAAAAGAAGAAGTTGATAAATCCTGCACCTGCCACCTCGCACTTCTCAAAAAAGCTACCTTCAAGATAAACCTTTGTGAGAATTTTGTCAGCAATCATTCTTGGTGCCATTCTGAATGTTCTTGCACAAACCATAGCAACGTTTGTTGACATATCGCCGTTCTTGGCGTCAGCCGGGATTTCCACGTTAAACGCCGGAATAGCCTCGTTTGCAAGCTCCCCGTCAGCTACAAGCTCAGCAAGTGCCTTTAAAATTATTTCTCTTACTTCGTCAGAGGCAGTTTTAATTAAATTTGCCATAAATAACAGTCCTTTTCAATTTATTTTACGTCAATGTCTATTTCAAAATCCCCGATGTAGCTTGCATTTATGTCAAGCACATATGAAAATTTAAGCTTTCCACCATTTTCATCAAGGGTTGATTTTATATCCTGTGCATTCACACCGATTGTGAAATCCCCGTATGGAGTTCCGTATCGACAAAAATGCTTTTTGCCTTTTTCAATGATAAGCTGACTTGAAGCAGCCCCTTTTCTCTCCATAATAACCTTGTCCTGCGCAAAAACTTCAAGAGTAGTAACCGACCCTTCAAAGCCTGTCGCTTCAGATTCCTCATAGGAAATAACGTAATTTCCGTTTGTGAAGCTCAGTTTTCCCTTTGTAAAAAGCTCGGTAGACTGCTTGTCGTTTCCGTCGGACTGACAGCTTATGAGAGTAATATTAACATCCTTAGCCTTCAATTTAAAGCTCCTTTTTAAAAAATAGTCATACATATGAATTATAGCACATTCCCATTTAAATTGCAACCGTAAAAATCGGGAATAAACTGCCAAATTTACGCAAAATGAGAATATACAAATTGACTTTTTCAATAGTTTAAGGTGTTCGGAATAAAAAATGCTTGCAAAACCCCGTAAAATGTGTTATAATTTTCATCGTGATATATGGAGATGTATCGAAGTGGTCATAACGAGAACGACTCGAAATCGTTTGAACGGTAACACGTTCCGTGGGTTCGAATCCCACCATCTCCGCCAGAAAATAAAGTCATTACCTTCAGGTAATGACTTTATTTTTTTACGAATGTGTGAGTAAGCAGAAACCACTTGAAATTTCCAAACAAACTTGATTTTCATGGTTTTTTGGCAAATTCATTTGTCAAAAAATCGGTGATATTATCACCGAAATGAAAATCCGAACAAAATCAAACGTAGTGCAGATTTTTGTTCAACCATCTCCGCCAGCAAACGTGACGTTTGCATCCACCTCCCTCCCAGAGAAATCTGTGAGGGATTTTTATTTTGAGTGGCTCGGGGTTATAATTACGTTTTTTAAAAATGACTTTATTTTTTTGCGAATGTGTGAGTAAGCAGAAGCCACATAAAAACCCCCACCTTAAAAGATGGGGGTTGATATCGTTATTCCACGTCGTCCTTAGAAAGGAAGTCGTAATTCTTTGGCATTGATGTGAGCATGTGTCTTCTGCAATCGTCAGGGTCAGTAAAAATATATCTTACTCTGTACCACGCACCGCTGTCACAAACCTTGCAATGCCCGTGAGTAGTTTTCTTTGTGTTTCCACAAGTAGCACAAAGAATAACGTCGCCCACTTCGTCAAGCTTTTCTTCAAGCTTTTCGCATTCCTTTTTGTATTTAGCGCTCTTTTTCTTGAATTTCTTGTATGCGTTTTTCTCAACCATACGCTTTCTCATTCCAGAACAAGCGTAGATAATTACAAAAATTATAATTACCACAGCTGAAATTCCGAAAGCAATAGCGCAGGTTTTCATAGGCTTGCCCATGTATTCCTTCAAAACTGCAAAGCATACAGCACCTGCAATAAGAAGCAGAGCCACAGCCAGAAGAATCATCTTAATCGGCTCAAGTTTTCTCAGAACCTCCTGCTTTTCCCCTGCCTCAGCCTCAAGCACAGAAAGCTCGCTGTTCATAGCCTCCATTTTTTCGCTCAGAGCCTTGTACTGCTCAACGTAAGGCTTTCTCTTCTTTTCGATGTATTCGTATCTGGAATTTTCCTTTTCCACAACGCTCTTGTTCTTGTCAAGAAGCTGGTCAAGCTTTGTCTTTTCAACGTCATTTGCATAAGCATACGCCTTTTTGAAAAGCTCGTCATTCTGAATGATAAACTTGATGTTTGCATTTAAAATTTCTTCAAAGCTCTTGTAGTTACGGCTTGCCAAGAATTTACAAAGATAAGCCTGTGAAGACTCAGGGTTTCCGATAAGTTCCTGAGTTGCAAGTCTTGTAGCCTCAGTAAATTCCCCTTCCGAAAGCCACATAAAGGCTCTTTCAAGAAGTGAGCTGTTGCTTCTCACCATCTTTTCATAAACAGCCTTTTCCTTGCCTGTCGCAAGATTATAAGCCTTTTCAAAATAAGCATTCTCCATAAGCGCAAACTTGAATTTGCCCTTCATAGCTTCCTTTTCACGGGTTTTCTGCTGAACAAGGAACTTTCCGAAATACGCTCTTGAGCTCTTAGGATAAATGCTGATTGCCTTGTCGAGAATTTCATCAGCCTTTTCCCAGCTTCTCTCGTCAATACAGTCAAAGCCCTTTTCAATCATAGTGTCAGCTGTTGAAAGAAAAGCCTTGTTCTTTTCACGCTTTTTGTATGCAGTAATAAAATGTTCAACCTCACCGATAAGGTCTTTAAGACCGCTGTGGGATTTAGCATCATAAGCCTTGACACCGTTAAATTCACTCGGAAGCTCGTCAACGCCCATTTCCTTGTAGCAAACAAACATAGCCTTGCTGTCGTTGTCGTCAGCATAGTCAATGTAACTGTCCCATAAAGCACGCACATCACTTGCGTAGAAGTTGTTGTTGCTTGTGCCGACAGCAACCATAACCTTAGCGCTGTTCAGAGCACCGTCAACGTATGAGTTATAAACCGAGCCAAGACGTTCTCTCAAAGCACTGCCCATAAGAACAACCTTTAAGCCTGCGTCAACAAGCTCGTTGTAAATCCCCTGTGAAAGCACAGCGTCAGAGGTTTTCAACCCGTCAGCGTCCTTTTCCAGATAACAGATAACAACATCACAGCTTGCGTTTACGCCGTTCTGTCTGAAAGCCTCAACCTGTAAAGCAGAAATAGTTTCAGCCTCAGCTTTAAGCACTTCTTTAGCTTCCTCGTCGCATCTTTCAAGAGCGTTCTTGTAATTGATGTCATCAAAAACGCTGTCAAGTGAAGTTCTCTGACTGCAAGCAAATCTTTCGGCAGTTTCTCCGTTTGTTTCATATGTAATTCCGTATTTACACAGACAAAGCCCCCAATATCCTTCAGCCTCGTCAGGATAATCAATAATAGCTGTTCTGAAATCAGCTTCAGCTTCAGCAAATTCTCCCTTTATTCTGTGTCCGTTTGCACGGTTTAAAATCTTAAGAAGTTCCTCATTGTCAGAAGATACAGTCTGTCTTGAACCACAGCACTTACATTCATAAACACTGCGTTCATCGTCAAGTTCTATATAGCCTCCACACATTTTACATTTAAATGCGTACACCATATCACTCCTTTTGCACTAAAAAAGTGTAAATTTCGCCATAATATTTATACAAATTATACTACATCAATAAACTTTTGTCAATGTTTTTTGTAAAATCTTTGTAAAATAGGCTGTTCTCACAAAAAGAACAGCCTTTTTTCATCAATATGCACGTTTTTTCATTCTTGAAATCACAATTGCCACCACAAAAAGAACTACTGCAAAGGCAATTTCAATGCCAAGAAACTTCATAAAGTTTCCGATACTGTAAACATCGTTGTTAATTCCTGCAAGCATATCGTTTGCTCTCACATACCAGTATGCCGGAAGAATTCTTGCTACGTTAAGCACCCCTTCACCAAGAAGTGACTGTGGAACAAAAACACCACACAAGAAGCTCATTCCAAGACCTACAATGTTTGCAAGCATTCCCACACTTTCCTGTGTTTTTGCAAGATTTGAAACAATAAGTGCAATAGCAAGAGAGATAAGTGCAAACACAAAGCTGTTCAAAACAGCAAGCAAGTGTCTTTCACTTAAAGCACCGTCATTCATCATAACCCCTGCAAAAGCAAATACAGCCCACAAAACAATTGCAAATATAAAGCTTCCTAAAATCATCTGTGCAGTCTGACTTGAAAATTTTATGCAAGAGCAGTTTGTTCTGTCCTTGATTTCCTTTTTGTTAAGTGTAAGCAAAACAGGTGAAAGTGCAGTTATAAGCACCGACAATATTCCATAAGGGAGATACTGAAAATAAAAAGCAAATGACTCTGAAAATTCAGAAGACTTGTCCTTTTTAAAGCTTTCCAGTTTAACTTCAACTTCATCTCCTAATGTTTCCGAAGTCTTTTTAACAGCCTCATCGGTAGTGTTCCCGTTAAGAATATACGCACTCAAAGTCTTGGTGTATAAATCAATCTTCCCGTCAATAAATACACCCTTTGAGCTTTTCGGGCTCTTGTAGTTTGAGAATAACCCTTCAGTTTCGCCAGTTGAAATTTTACTTTCATAGCCTTCATTTATTACCACAACATAAGATACAACCTCGTTGTAAATGCTGTCTGTGATAGCACGCTCATCATCTTCAATAGAAACAACCTTGTTATTTTTTGAAATGTAATCAACAAAAGCCTTGCTTGTTTCGGTTTTGTCCCTGTCAATTACCGAGAGAGTAACCCTTGTGTCCTCAAAGCTTTCTGTTGTGCCACCCATATTCGCCATAGCAATAGCAATTGAGAAAAATACTATAATGTACGCAAGGGCCGATGGGAATTTCTTTTTGAGGACTTTAAAAAATACATTTAATACCTGCATAATAAGTCCTCCCTTACAAGCTCTTGAATTTGCGTTTTCTTGTCATAATAAATCCAAGAACAGCAAAAATCACAATTGTTATAGCCATAGTGATAATTTTAGTGGTGTATACCTCATAATCGTCGTATACATTCAGACAGTAAAATGCGTCAGAAATAACAGCAGCAGGATTGATTTTGTTAAACCAGCCCAAACCGATTTTTTCAAGGTTCTGCTTCATATTCATAACCATAAGTCCGCTTAAGAAACACAAAAACAGCGATACAGCTGTGTAAAGCCCGATTTTTGCAGCCTCTCCCATTTTTCCAATGGACCCCACAAAAAATCCCAGAGCTACACCTACCCAACCACTGAAAATTGCAGTGATGTAAACCATAATAAGCTTGTCGCCAAAGTCAATTCCAAGAACAAATCTTAAATAGCTTACACAGATAATCATACAGATTGTCTGAACAAAAATTGCTGAACAAAGGCTTGCAGAAATAGCCACCGATTTTTTAATAGGTGAACAGCTTTTTCTTGCACCAAGCTGTGAAATATTCGCCTGATTTCTGATAGGAATAAAAATTCCCATATAGGCACCAAAAAGTGCAGTCATAGCAATAAGATTGTAAAAATAACTTACCATCGGGTCGTAATCCCCGTCAATCAGCTTGACCTCGTTGTTAGCTTTAAGCTCGCTGTTCATCATTTCAGTAACTTCCGAAAGCTTCTGAGGATTTGTTTTTATGGTATCTGAAATTACAGAAACATTCGCTTTGTATTCCACAATAAACTGCTTGATTATTGTCTGCTCAATTCCACTCTGCGAAACTGTAACTTCCAGTTCGTCACCGTAAATCACACCTGCAACATCCTTGTTTTCAAGAAGCTCAAGTGCCTTTTTTTCTTCGCAGTAGCTTGTTTTGAAAAGTGCCTCGTCACCCTCTGAAAGTCCGTCCATAACACTTTTGAACATTTCGTTTTCGTCACTCACAACAACAGCAACCTCAATTGTGTCAAACTTTGTTTTTTCGGTAACGCTACCAAAAGCCACCTTAAACAAAAGTCCTAAAATAATCGGAAAAATAACAACCCAGAATACAATTTCCTTTTGTCTGACAGCCTCTAAAAATCCGTATTTAAAACAATGAAAAAACATCTTACCACCCCTTGACTATTCGCTGTCACGGAGTGCTGTGCCCGTGATTTCAAGGAAGACGTCATTAAGTGTCGGAAGCTCCGAATATACACGCCCGAAGTTTACATTGTTATTCTGTAAAAGGTCAAGAACACGAATGAGATTGTGCTTTCCGCCACTGCAACGGATAATGAGCTTTCCGTCGTTGTGAAGTGCCTCATAAACGTGTGGAAGCTTGCCTGCCTCACTAATTATTTCATCAGAAATTTCCTTGACTTCAATTTCAATTGTTTCTGTATTTTTAATCATTCTCTTTAACTGGTCGGTTGTTCCCTCTGCAATCTTCTTGCCCTTGTCCATAATGGCAATTCTTGTACAAATCTGCTCAACCTCTTCCATATAGTGAGAAGTGTAAATGATAGTTGCACCCTGCTTGTTCAGTTCAACAATTCCCTCGAGAATTTTATTTCTGCTCTGTGGGTCAACTGCAACAGTAGGCTCATCAAGAATAATCAGCTTTGGCTTGTGCGCAATTCCACAAGCAATATTAAGTCTTCTCAGAAGTCCTCCCGAAAGCTTTTTAGGGTGGAATTTCTTGAAATCACCAAGCCCTACAAACTCAATTGCCTCTTCAACATACTGCTTTTTCAAAGCCTTGTCCTTTATGTAAAGTCCACAGAAATAGTCAATGTTCTCATAAACTGTAAGCTCTTCAAAAACAGCAACATTCTGCATAATAATGCCTATCTGCTTTTTGGCCTCGTAATTTACAGGTGTCATTTCCTTGCCAAAAACCTCAACACTTCCCTCGTCAAAGGACAAAAGTGACAAAAGACAACTGATTGTAGTAGTCTTACCACTTCCGTTAGGGCCTAAAAGTCCGAATACTTCGCCTTCCTTGATTTCAAGATTAAGGTGGTCAAGCGCTGTAAGCTCCTTGTATTTTTTAACAAGGTTTTCGATTTTTACTACGACGTTTTCCATAGCTTTTTCCTTTCATTTACGCTCGGGCAGGTGCTTCGCACCAATGCCGTCCTTCCGGCCGACGGCTTGCCATAAGGCAACCCAGCCCTCGCTTATTAAAATATATTTATAGTATACCAAATATTACTATATATTTCAATGTGTAAAAAACATAAAAAAGTGCAGACAAACGCCTGCACTTTCGTGTTATTTTTTGTATGCAATGTAGGTCAGTACATTCTTTTTCTGTAAATCCGAAAGTGGCTTGAGCATACCTCTTTCAAGCATTTCTTCAATAACATAAGGAACAAAACTTCCCGAACTTAAGCAGCCCTCGCTGTAAAGCTTGCAAATCGGCTTTATGTGGTCAGGATACATACCTTTGTCATGGTCGTAAATTCTTTTAATGAAGCTTTCTTCATACTCGTGCATTTCTTCTGAAATTGTAATCCTGCTGTTGATAAGCTCCTTTAACTCCCTGTGCATAAGCTCCGGACTAAAAGCGTTTTCAGATAAATATCCCATAACGTGAACTCTGTCTTCAAAAATATATCCCTTGTCGCAAAGTCGCTTGTACTGTTCAGGCTCAATGGCATTCCTGTCGCAATCACTTTCTATAAACTTGTAAAGCCACTCCCAGTCTGTTCTTAAATCATCTCGCCATCTCAGCTCACTTCTGTCTGAAAATCTGCAATCAAGAGATACCTTGTAAATAGGTGGCTCACCCAATATGGTGGTCATATATCCACAACTCCAGTATGGGTATTCATCAGGCTTTTTAACTGCACTGCAATCATCTTCAATATATGCGTGCGCTATAAAGCAACCACCGTCAGGACGCTTTACTGCATACTTCTGATGTATCTCCCAATCGTATTCTCTGCTTTTTTCAATAAACATCATTGTGATGTTGTATTTCATAAAATTCTTGTCGTTTCCGTCACAAAAAAAGTCCCAGTTGTCCTCTGCTTCATCAAACTTTTTAAAAAGGTCGGCAAAAATCTCATCACAGTATTTTTTAGCAGCTTCCCTGTAAAGCTCTACTTCCCTGTCCTTGTCGTAGCCACGCTCGTCAGTAATATACATATTTGTTCTGTATTTCGGATTTTTGCTGTTGTCCATTGCGTCAATGTAACCATATTCTACAAGCTTCTTCAACTCGTCAGCAACATAGCTTACAGGAACGTTAATCTTTCTTGCAATCTCCTCTGCTGTGCATTCTTCAAAATAACAAGCATAAGCAATGTTCTGCTTGAGCTTGGTGTCAAACATATCAGATGTGTCACCCTTGTCACCTGTGTAACCGTTGTGCCCCATAGTTTCAAACCTGATAGGATTTACAGATAAATTGTCGCTGTTTCTTTCCATAACCATTTCCTCCATCAAATTGTTTCGTGCGTCTGACAGATGCCACTTGACTGTGCCTTTTGAAATCCCGAGTTTTTTTGAAATTTCAGCCACAGATTTCTTTTCATAATAGTGAAGATAAATTATTGTCCTCTGACGCTGTGAAAGATACCCTATTTCGTTCTTTAAACTCTGTAAAGTAATTTCACTTTCCAGCTTTTCCTGAACGTTATCGTTGTAAGGAACTGAAATTTCACTTATGTCCTCAAAATTTCTGCCCGTGGTAAGCCTGTGTATGTATTTTGAATATACGTTGCAGGAAATTCTGTAAACATAACCATCAGTGTTGATAATTTCATCTGCCTGAAGAAATGAATTGTAAACCTCACATATAATGTCAGATGCAAGCTCCTCTGCCTGGGAAATGTTTCGCATCTTGTTAAGTGCATAGCCAAAAATTCTTTCCTTGTATTCTATTATAAGTCTGTCAGCACTCTGTTTTTCCATTTTAATTTCCTCCGGAGGATTTAATGAAACCTGTTTCGTTAATATAGTGGAAAGATTTGTAAGGTGGTTGGGTAGATTTTAAAAAATCTCTCCCTGTGTATTCAAGGAGAGATAATATTTATTAAGCTTAACTGAATTTTCGCCAAACACTTGCGATAACAAACGTCACTCATTCTATCACATTCTCTACCCTCACCTTTTAAGCCGAGCACCAGCGAGGCGATAACCCTGCCACAACTCAAAATTCATAACCCAAACAAAAGGATATGTGGCAGAGGTCGGTGAAACCGTTAGGGTTTCTGACCGTAGTAGGCGTTGGCTCCGTGCTTTCTTAAATAATGCTTGTCGAGAAGCTCCTGCTGCATTCTTTTTACATCAGGATTTATGCTCATAGCGTGGTAATTCATAAATGCGATTTCTTCTAAAACAACTGCGTTGTGAACTGCCTCCATAGGGTCTTTTCCCCACGCAAAAGGCCCGTGACTGAAAACAAGTGCAGCAGGAATGTCAATAGGATTTTTGCCTTTAAACGCTTCAATGATAACGTTGCCTGTTTCGTATTCGTATTCCCCTGCAATTTCTTCGGGAGTCATTGCCCTTGTGCAAGGAATTTCACCGTAGAAATAATCCCCCTGAGTTGTGCCGAGAGGTGTAATTCCAACCCCTGCCTGCGCAAAAGATGTAGCCCACCTGCTGTGAGTGTGAACTATTCCACCAATCCCCTCAAATGCCCTGTATAACGCAAGATGCGTAGGCGTGTCACTTGACGGCTTGTATCTTCCTTCAACAACTTCCCCACTCTTTAAATCAACTACAACCATGTCATCTGCAACCATTTCACCGTATTCAACACCCGACGGCTTGATTACAATAAGCCCGCTTTCTCTGTCAATTCCCGATACATTTCCCCATGTGAATGTAACAAGATTGTGCTTTGGAAGAAGTAAATTTGCTTCAAAAACTTCCTTTTTTAAATTCTCAAGCATTTAATATGCCACCTTTCCTGCAACCCTCTCTGCTTCAAGACCTGCTGCGTAGAATTTCATGTATTCGTCAAAACCTGCTCTTCCCTTTTCGTCAGGAGAAAGAACGCTTCTTTCCATTTTGTCAAAAACCTTTTCTTCGAGAAACTCACTTAAAGACATTCCATTTTTCATAACCATGTATGAAGCTAAAATCGCCATGCCCCAAGCTCCACCTTCGCCTGCTGTTTTCATAACGCAGACAGGAGTACCCAGTGCGTCAGCTAAAATCTGCTGTGCTACACCCTCAACCTTAAAAAGTCCACCGTGCCCGGAAAATACCGACGCTGTGGCGTTTTCCTTTTTAAATAAAATGTCCATTCCCATTTTGAGAGTAGCCATTGTTGAATAAAGCTGACTTCTCATGAAGTTTTTAAGATTAAATTTAGCCTCTGCATTTCTCATATACATCGGTCTGCCCTCTGTAACATAAGCCACAGGCTCACCTGAAATGAAATTGTAATTTATAACTCCACCACAGTCCACATCACCATTCATAGCATTTTTGTAAAGCAGACTGTAAAGCTCCGACTTGCCCATTTCAAAACCAGCTATCTTTGAGAATTCTTCGAAAAGCCTTACCCAACAGTCGATTTCACTTGAACAGTTGTTGCAGTGTACCATAGCAACAGGAAAACCGTCAGGAGTTGTTACCATGTCAATTTCTTCGTATCTGTTGTTTAAATTCTTGTCAAGCACAAGCATAGAAAAAATAGATGTCCCTGCTGAAACATTACCTGTGCCTGCTTTGACGCTGTTTGTAGCCACCATACCTGTGCCTGCGTCACCCTCTGGTGGACAAACACCAATGCCACTTTCAAGGTCGCCCTCCTCGTCAAGAAGCAAAGCACCCTCTTTTGTGAGATATAACCCCTCTTCTCCTGCTGTCCATACCTCTGGAAACAGTTTTTCAAGTGTAAAGGTATATCCCTTTTCAGCTATCAGTTTGTCAAACTTCTCTTCCATTAAAACGTCGTATTTTCCGCCATTTATAGGGAACATTCCCGACGCCTCACCAACGCCTGCAACACGTTTTCCTGTGAGAAGATAGTTAATGTAAACTGCAAGAGTTGTCACATAAGAAAGCTGTGATAAATGCTCCTCTTTGCTTAGAATTGCCTGGTAAAGATGTGAAACACTCCATCTCTGTGGCACGTTGAAATCAAAAACTTCCGACAATTCAGCTGATGCCTGTGCAGTAGTTGTGTTTCTCCATGTTCTGAAAGGCACAAGAAGCTCACCCTTTTCATCAAAAGCCATGTATCCGTGCATCATTGCAGAAATTCCCATGGCCCCAATCTTTTTAAGGGTAACTCCATACTTTTTA
>JAFTNX010000001.1 GCA_017451665.1 Oscillospiraceae bacterium
ATAACTGGATACATAAAAATCTCTCCTTTTTAATTTAATGCTGTTTCCTTAACAAACATAATCTCTAAAAATCTGTCGTATGCCTCGTTTATTTCCGAAGAATCCCCCGTCGGTTTGTAGGTAACTGTTTCTTCGGAATTTCTTATAATCCTTCTTGCGTGGGAAATATCCTCGATTTCCCCGTGAGAAATAAGCTGAATAGCGATATTTCCCAAAACTGTCGCCTCAATCGGGCCTGCAACCACCTTTTTCTGGCATATATCAGCAACCGTCTGACAAAGCAGTTTGTCCTTGATTCCTCCACCCACAATATGAATTGTGTCGTAGTCTTTTCCCGTAGCTTCGCTCAAAAGCTCAATGGTGTATCTGTACTTCATTGCAAGGGATTCATAAATACATCTTACGATTTCTCCGACCTTTTGTGGGATTTCCTGTCCTGTATTTTTACAATACTCTCTTATTCTTTCAGGAATGTTTCCTGCCGGTGTAAAGTCAGCGTAATCGGGATTTACAAAAGACTTCAACGCAACAGCCTCTGACGCTTCCTTTGTAAGCTGTGAAAAGGAATATTCAACACCTTCCCTCGCCCACTGTCGTCTGCTTTCCTGAATAAGCCACAAGCCGATAATGTTATTCAAGAGATTTACTGTGCCGTCAAATCCCACCTCGTTAGTAAGGTTTAATCGGCATGTTGTTTCTGAAATAACAGCCTCCTCAAGCTCTGTTCCAAAAAGCGACCATGTACCACAGGAAAGGAAAATAAAGTCCTTATCCTTAGCAGGTGTAGCCATAACTGCGTTTTGTGTATCGTGTTCACAAACAGCAATAACAGGCACTCTCTCAACGCCTAATTCTTCACAAATTTCTTCTGAAAGCATTCCCACAACAGCACCACTTTTTATAATCGGTGCAAAAAGTCGCTGTGGAATTCCAAGCTTTTTCATAACCTCAACATTCCAGTCCATGGTTTTCGGGTCTAAAAGCTGTGTAGTTGACGCTATTGAAAGCTCGGTGTATTTTTCCCCCGTGAGAAAGTAGTTGAACAAATCGGGCATCATAAGTAAGGTTTCTGCGTTATCAAGAATATGAGGACGGTTTTTACAAAGGCTTAAAAGCTGAAAAGCCGTATTTATCTCCATAAGCTGATTTCCCGTTTCAAGATAGAGGTCGGTATTTGTAATAAACTTTTCCGAATATGACATCATTCCCTCTGTACGCTTGTCACGGTAGTTTACAGGGTTTTCAATCAGCTGTCCGTCTTTTCCCAGAAGTCCGAAATCCACGCCCCATGTGTTAATTCCGATACTGTCAAAACCACCATTCTGTTTTGCCTTTAAAATGCCCTGCTTTATTTCAAAAAACAGTCTTAAAGCGTCCCAATAAAAGGTTTTCCCCACCATAACAGGGTCGTTTGAAAAACGGTGAATTTCCGTTAAAGATATTTTTTCTCCGTCAAAAGTCCCAAGCATCGCACGTCCTGACGATGCGCCAAAATCAAAAGCAAGTATCCTCTTTCCCAAAGTGCTACCTCCTTTTTTAAAAAGCTATTCCTTAGGGTATTTTTTATAGCCAGGGTGCTTTCCTGTTACGCCGTAGTTAGGACGCATTCCGATAAGTCTGTCGATATTTTCTCTTGAAATGTCCTTAACTCCTCCAAGAAGTCTTGCAACAAGTGAAATTTTTGCCTGAAGCTCAAGAGTTTCCATTCTGTAATAAGCAGTAATCAAATCTGCCCCCACTGTCAGCGCACCGTGGTTCTCAAGAAGCATAACGTCGTGCTCCTGAAGATATGGTGTGATTGCCTCCGGCACCTCGTATGTAGATGGTGTTCCGTATGGTGTAAGTGGAACAGAGCCAACTGCGATAACTGTTTCAATCATACAATAGTCGTCCATCGGAAGCTGTGCGCAGGCAAAACCTGTTGCAACAGGTGGGTGTGCGTGAACAACAGCCCCTACGTCAGGTCTTTCACGGTAGCATCTCAGGTGCATTTTAACCTCGCTTGAAGGTCTCCAACCCTCTGCTGCCTCGATAATGTTGAAATCGTCGTCAATAAGTCCGATTTTGTCAGCAGTAATAAATGCCTTGCTTACCCCTGTCTGTGTTGCAAGGTATCTGCCCTCTGCAACCTTGACAGTTACGTTTCCGTCGTTGGCTGCAACCCAGCCCTGCTGCCACATCTTGTGACAGATATCAACCATTTGTTCCTTAATTTCCTCGTACATAACAAATTTCCTTCCTTTTTCGCAAAATAATGCTAATTATCCACAATATAATACTAAACTGTAATCGTTATCATAATTATAAAACATTTCACCTCAAAAGTCCATTAGTTTTTGACCTTTGAGGTGTAAAATTTCTATGTAATTTTTAGTGCAAATTTACTAAAGTAAGGTTGGTAGCCACAAAGAAGTATATTATATGAAGTTATCGTGGAGAAACCTTTCTGAAGAAAGGTTGTCCCCAACAACAATCCGAAGGATTTTTGTTAGCCCCTATTCCAAAGACTTTAATACTGATTTGAGCCTGATAGGATAAACCCTATCAGGCTCAAATTAAATACTAAAGTTTTAGGAAAAGAGTTTGAGAAATAACCCTATAATATGAGTAATTTTCGGTTTTGGAACAAAACGGCGAGGAAATCGAGCCGAGAAAATTACCAAAGGCTCTCGCTTAGCGAGAGCCAGGTTTTCTCAATAAGTCCGTGTAATACTTATCTGTGACCTCTCAACTTATCATAAAGGCTTTTTTCAAAAGGTGGATAGCAGATACCTTTTTCTGTTACGATGGCAGTTATCAGGCTGTTATCGGTGACATCAAAGGACGGATTATAGCACTTCACCTCAGGCGCAACAGCCTTTTTATAGTGCATTGTTCGTATTTCTTCACCGTCACGAAGTTCGATTTTTATGTCGTCGCCCGTTTTACAGTTAAAGTCAACAGTTGACGACGGACAGAATACATAAAAAGGAACTCCGTAATATTTCGCAAGGACAGCCACTCCGCTTGTGCCGATTTTGTTGGCAGTATCGCCGTTCTTCGCTACTCGGTCACAGCCCACAAAAACAGCGTTAATTCTGCCCTCTTTCATCACAATTGACGCCATATTGTCGCATATAAGCGTCACGTCAGCACCTGCGTTTTTAAGCTCAAGGGCAGTTATTCTCGCTCCCTGCAACAAAGGTCGGGTTTCGTCAACATAACAGTGAAACTCCATTCCCTTTTCAAGTCCCAAAATAATAGGCCCGAGACCTGTTCCGTATTTGCTTGTAGCAAGAGGCCCTGCGTTGCAGTGAGTTAAAATTCCGTCACCGTCTTTTACGAGAGAAAGTCCGTATTCCGAGATTTTTTTACACATCAAAACGTCTTCCTCGTAGATTGAAACAGCCTCTTTTTTGAGAATTTCTGAAATTTCAGCCTTGGATTTTTCGCAGTTTTATTCTGCTTTTTTAATCATTCTGCCCACTGCCCAGCTTAAATTCACAGCAGTAGGACGTGCGCTGTTTAAATATTCCCCCAAGTCTTTAAGTTCACTCAGAAAATCCTCTTCCGAAAGCATTCGCCCAAGAGAATACATACACATTCCTGCAAAAATCCCGATACATGGCGCACCTCTGACCTTGAGCATTTTTATAGCTTCAAAAGCTGACTCTTTTGTTTTTATTTTTTCGTAAACTATCTGGTCAGGCAGTTTTGTCTGGTCTAAAATTACCACAAAATCGTCGTTTTCGTCAAGTCTGACATTCACAAGTTCCATCAGATTTTACCAAGCTCCCCGATTATTTTTGTAACAAGCTCCTTAAAAATCGGTGCTGTTCTGTCGGCAGTTTCCTTAACCTCCTCGTGTGTGAGAGGGTTGTCGGTCATTCCACAAGCAAGGTTTGAAATGCAGGAAATTCCACAGATTTTCATACCCATATGGTTAGCAACAGTTGCCTCAACAGCAGTAGACATTCCCACTGCGTCAGCTCCTAAGTTTCTGAACATTCTGATTTCTGCCTTGCTTTCATAAGCAGGGCCTGCTGTCTGGAGATAAACGCCCTTTTTAAGCTTGATGTTATTCTCCTTGGCAGTATTCTCGATAATTTCACGGATATTCTTATCATAAATATCCGACATATCAGGAAAACGCACGCCCAGTTCATCAATATTTTCGCCCTTCAATGCGCTTGGAACGAATGAGGAAATATGGTCCTCGATAAGCATAAGGTCCCCTGCTTTAAAGTCAAAATTCACGCCACCTGCTGCATTTGTCAAAAACAGGATTTCAGCGCCCATCATCTTCATAAGTCTTACGGGAAGCACAACATCAGTTGGTTCATAGCCTTCATAGAGGTGAACTCTGCCCTGCATAATAACAGTTTTAACGCCCATTACCTCACAAAAAACAAATCTTCCCTTATGTCCTGCAACAGTTGACACAGGAAAACCGGCGATTTCGTTATAGTCAATAACCCCATCAATCTTCTGACAGTCAGCGAAATCCCCCAGTCCCGAGCCTAAAATCAGCGCCACCTTTGGCTTATAAGGGATTTTATCCTTAACACATTCAAAGCAATCAAGCAGTTTTTCATAAACCTTATTCATAATTCCACCTCAAACATAAATTATATCACTTTGATTTTACCACATCTTTTATTTTTTTGCAACAAAAAAGGTGTCAGATTTAACTCTGACACCTTAATTTATGGTATTTATTAAACAAGCTGAATGATAGCCATTT
Source organism: Oscillospiraceae bacterium (assembly GCA_017451665.1). Taxonomy (GTDB): domain Bacteria; phylum Bacillota; class Clostridia; order Oscillospirales; family Ruminococcaceae; genus JAAZZIT01. Next base: position 4,724 of record JAFTNX010000001.1, read on the forward strand.
CAGCAGCGTCACCACGACGTGGTCCAATCTTGATGATTTTTGTGTATCCACCCTTACGTTCAGCGTAGCTTGGTGCGATTTCATCAAAAAGCTTCTTTGCAACGCTTTCCTTTGTAACGTATGCAAGAACCTGTCTCTTTGAGTGGAGGTCGCCCACCTTACCCAAAGTAATCATCTTTTCAGTCATAGCGCTTACTTCTTTAGCTCTGGTTACAGTTGTTTCAATCTTACCGTTTTCGAGAAGGAAGGTAACCATTGCTCTGAGCATTGCTTTTCTGTGGTCGGTTGCTCTTCCCAACTTTCTTGTACCTGGCATAGATATTCACTCCTTATTAATCATTATCTTCTGAGCTAAGGTCATAACCCAAAGACTTGAGCTTTTCCTTAACCTCATCAAACGACTTCTTTCCGAGGTTTCTGACCTTCATCATTTCCTCTTCGCTCTTTTCAATCAAGTCGTTTACGGTATTTATTCCTGCACGCTTAAGACAGTTAAATGAACGTACAGACAAGTCAAGTTCCTCAATGGTCATCGCAAGGATTGTCTTGTTATCCTTGTCATCCTTTTCAGCCATCATCTCAACAACGCTTGCCTCTTCTGAGAGGTCGATGAAGAGATTAAGATGCTCAGTGAGGAGTTTGGCTGCGATTGAGATAGCTTCCTTAGCCGAGATTGTTCCATCTGTCCAAACCTCGATGATAAGCTTATCATAGTCGGTAATCTGTCCTACACGAGCGTTTTCCACTGTGTAATTTACCTTTAATACCGGTGTGTAAATACTGTCAACAGCAATAATTCCGATTGGAGCATTTACCATTGCAGCTTTATTCTTTTCTGCAGAAACGTATCCTCTTCCCTTATCGAGAACAATTTCCATATAGAGCTTAGCACCAGCTCCGAGAGTAGCAATATGCATATCCGGAACGAGAATATTAACTTCTGAGTCAGTTTTGATATCTCCTGCTGTAACAACGCATTCGCCTTCAGCTTCGATATAAACTGTCTTAGGGCCTTCGCCCTCAAGCTTTGCTGTAAGTCCCTTGAGGTTAAGAATGATTTCTGTTACATCTTCCTTAACGCCTGGGATTGTTGAAAGCTCATGGTGTACTCCGTCAATCTTTACTGATGTAACTGCTACACCAGGAAGTGATGAAAGAAGTACTCTTCTGAGGCTGTTTCCAAGAGTTGTACCATAGCCACGCTCCAAAGGTGCCAAAACAAACTTACCGTATGTCCCGTCACTTTTGAGGTCTCTGCATTCGATTTCAGGCTTTTCGATTTTTTCCAGCATTTAAAACCCTCCCGTTTTAAAAAAACTTAATTGTGGTTTTTAGCGAATGAATCAAGCAATATTCCTTAAGGAACCTGCCAAAATCGTTGTTAAGGCAGTGTTCCACAAAGGACATAAAGCTATATCGATTATTTTGAGTACAACTCGACAATAAGGTGTTCTTCGATTTCGTAGTCGAGGTCTTCCTTAACTGGAAGTCTTGTAACCTTAGCTGTCTGTGCATCCTTGTTCATGTCGAGCCATGTAGGAACAATTCTGCCGTTTGTAGCTTCTACGATTTCCTTAAACTTAGTGCTCTTCTTTGAGTTTTCTCTGAGTGAGATAACGTCTCCAACCTTGATTCTGTAAGAAGGAATGTCAACTCTGCTTCCGTTTACGTCAAAATGACCGTGAACAACAAGCTGTCTTGCTTCTCTTCTTGTCATAGCAAGTCCCATTCTGAAAACTACATTGTCAAGTCTTGTTTCAAGCATAGTAAGAAGGTTTGAACCAGCCTGGCCTTCCATCTTTTCTGCAAGTTCAAAGTAGTGGTGGAACTGCTTTTCGAGCATTCCATAGATGAACTTGAGCTTCTGCTTTTCTCTGAGCTGAAGTCCGTATTCACTTACTTTCTTTCTCTTGTTTGCGTTAGGGTCACGCTTTGTTTCCTTAGCTACACCCATAACCATTGGGCTGATTCCGAGAGCTTTACATCTCTTGAGAATTGGTTCTCTGCTTACTGCCATAATTTTTTCCTCCGTTTTCTAAATAGTATCGGGCTTTAAGGACCTTCCTTTACCCGACTTTGAGTAAAACAAGTAACTCAAATTTTATAAATTATACACGTCTTCTCTTTGGTGGTCTGCATCCGTTGTGTGGGATTGGTGTTACGTCCTTGATAAGACGAACTTCCAGTTCTTCTGTCTGAAGAGCTCTGATTGCAGCTTCTCTACCTGCACCAGGTCCCTTAACGTATACTTCAACGATTTTAAGGCCGTGTTCCTTAGCAGCTCTTGCTGCAACTTCTGCTGCTGTCTGTGCTGCGAATGGTGTTGACTTCTTTGAGCCTCTGAATCCAAGTCCGCCAGCTGATGCCCATGAAATTGCATTTCCCTGCATATCTGTAATTGTTACAATTGTGTTATTGAAAGTAGACTGGATATGAACCTGTCCCTGTTCAATGTTCTTTCTTTCACGTCTACGACGGATAGTAGTCTTCTTCTTAGCCTGAGCCATTGTTCACACCCTCCTTACTTCTTCTTATTTGCAATTGTCTTTACAGGACCCTTACGAGTTCTTGCATTTGTCTTTGTTCTCTGTCCTCTTACAGGGAGACCCTTTCTGTGACGGAGACCACGGTAGCAACCGATTTCTGTAAGTCTCTTAATATTAAGAGCAACATTTCTTCTAAGGTCGCCTTCTACTGTGAGGTTCTTGTCGATATATTCACGAAGCTTTGCTACGTCATCTTCTGACAAGTCCTTTACTCTTGTATCAGGATTTACTCCTGTTTCAGCGAGAATCTTTTCTGCTGTTTTCTGACCGATTCCGTAGATATATGTGAGTCCGATTTCAACTCTCTTATCTCTTGGCAGGTCGATTCCGGCAATACGAGCCATAGTTTAACTGCACCTCCATTAATGGTATGTTAGCCCTGACGCTGCTTATGCTTTGGGTTAGCGCAAATTACCATAATCTTTCCTTTACGCTTAATAACCTTGCACTTTTCGCAGATAGGCTTAACTGAAGGTCTTACTTTCATTGAAATACCTCCTTTGATTTACGACATGAGCTTTTTAGCTCAAAACTCTTAAATACCTGTTTTGGTTATTACTTGGCTCTCCAAGTAATTCTTCCCTTTGTCAAGTCATACGGTGACATCTCAACCGTAACCTTATCGCCGGGAACTATACGAATGTAATTCATTCTCAGCTTTCCTGATACATGACCAAGAATAACGTGTCCGTTTGAGAGTTCAACCTTAAACATTGCGTTTGGCAAAGCTTCAAGGACTGTTCCTTCAACTTCAATTACATCTTCCTTTGACATTCTGACTACCTCCCTTTAAGGTTATGGTTTTTCGGAATTTCGGGTTTCAAATTCCGACAAGATTTTTCGTAGTTTCTTGTTTGTCAGCATTTCCATACTGATTACTTCGTGCGTGGGTGAAATGTGCTTTATGTTTTTACGTTTTGGTTTTTCAAGCTTTCGCTCTTTTCCGTCGCAAAGTTCCACAAAGCCGTCGTGCAGTTGTGCCACTATCATCAAGCGGTCTTTCTCACGACCAGCACGAGCTCTTACTATGGAGCCGATTTGAATATTCACAATGCCAACCCCCTAAATTCTGGTGAGTATTACTGCACCATTCTGGGTTATAGCAATTGTATGCTCAAAATGTGCGGAAACCTTTCCGTCACAAGTTTTAACTGTCCATCTGTCAGGCATAATTTTAATCTTAGCTGTACCCAGGTTAATCATAGGTTCAACAGCGATAACCATACCTGCCTGAAGTCTCAGTCCTCTACCTTCCGTACCGAAGTTAGGAACCTCAGGTTCCTCGTGCAAATCCTTACCGACGCCGTGTCCCACAAACTCTCTGACAACAGAAAATCCGTTATCCATATTATGTTTTGCGATTGCAGCACCGATATCTCCGAGTCTTACGCCCGGCTTTGCCATTTCGATTGCGATATAGAGGCTTTCCTCAGTAGACTTCATCAGTTTAAGTGCATCTTCCGAAACATTTCCAACTGCAAAGGTCTTAGCCGAGTCGCCGTGGTATCCGTTGATATAAGCACCAACGTCAACCGAAACTATATCACCGTCTTCGATTTTTCTTGGTCCCGGAATTCCGTGGATAACCTCATCGTTAATTGAGATACACGCTGAGGCAGGAAATCCACCGTATCCAAGAAAAGAAGGTTTAGCGCCGTGGGAAGTAATATATTTTCTGATAATCGTATCCAGCTCGTGGGTAGTCATACCAACTCTTATTGCTTCCTCAGCGGCCTTAAGTGCGCCGGCAGTAATTTCTCCTGCCTTACGCATCTTTTCGATTTCTGTATTTGACTTTATAACAACCATTTTAGCCCTCGATTGCCTTAAGTGTCAGCTTAGAAGTTTCAGAAACTTCTTCCTGACCTTCAACTGTAACAAGCTTACCCTGCTTAGCGTAGTAGTCCTTGAGAGGAGCTGTCTTTTCGTGGTATGTCTTAAGTCTGTCGAGAACTGTTGCAGGTTCGTCGTCCTTACGGATAACTGTCTTTCCACCACAACCATCGCATACGCCTTCAACCTTAGTAGGCTTGAAGTCTACGTGGTATGAGTTTCCACACACTTCGCAAACACGTCTACCTGAAAGTCTCTGCTGAATTTTTTCATCAGCTACATAAATTTCTACAACCTTATCGATTGTAACACCCATTGCATCAAGAGCTTCTGCCTGTGGAACAGTTCTTGGGAAACCGTCAAGGATAAAGCCGTTCTGTGCATCAGGTTCGTTAATTCTGTCTTTGAGGATACCGATTACGATATCGTCTGAAACTAGTGCACCTGCGTCAATAGCAGCCTTATCCTTAAGGCCTTACTCTGTACCAGCCTTTACTGCTGCTCTGAGCATATTTCCTGTTGAAATAGCAGGAATCTTAAGTGCATCGCAGATAACCTCTGCCTGTGTTCCTTTGCCTGCGCCAGGAGCGCCAAGAAGAATAAGATTCATAATTTTTTCCTTTCTTATTCGAGGAATCCCTTATGATGACGCATCATCATCTGTGATTCCAAAGCTCTAACTGTTTCAAGTGCAACGCTTACTACGATAAGGATTGAAGTTCCACCGAGTGCGAGGTTCAATCCGGTAAACTTTGCAAGGAAAATCGGAATGATAGCAATAATTCCCAAGAAGAACGCACCAAACAATGTAAGCTTCGAAAGAATCTTAGAAATAAAGTCTGATGTTGGCTTACCAGGTCTGATACCAGGGATACCGCCGTTATTCTGTCTGAGATTATTAGCAATTTCAATTGGGTTATACTGCATAGAAACGTAGAAGTAGTTAAATCCTACGATAAGAAGCAGATAAATGATAGCGTATACAGGGTGTGTATAGCTGAACCATTCAAGAAGCTTGATGTACGCCTTCATAAAGAAGTTATCAGACGCTGGATTTGGAGTGATAAACATTCTGAGAGTTGAAGGAAGTGAAACAAATGCAGAAGCGAAGATGATTGGCAAAACGCCACTCATAGCAATCTTAATTGGAATATAAGATGACTGACCGCCGTACATTTTATTTCCTACAACACGTTTAGCGTACTGGATAGGAATTCTTCTTTCAGCATTATTCATATAGATAATGAAAGCAATCATAGCGAGGAAGAGGATTCCGATAAATCCTACAAGTACAAATGCGCCAACTGTTCCCTTGTCGATAGCACCACCGATAAGACCGATGATTTCTGAAGGAACTCTTGCGATAATACCTGCAAAAAGAATCATTGAAATACCATTTCCGATACCTGATTCATTAATCTGGTCGCCGAGCCACACTACAAGTGAAGCACCTGCTGCAAAACAGAAGATGATTACGATTTCCGAGAAAACCTTATCAAAGCCTTCTGTATATCTTACTGCTCCTGCCTTTTTAAGGGTAAGGTAGTAAGCCCATGCCTGGAATACAGCGATTGCCAATGCTGCATACTTCGTAATTTTATTGAGTTTCTTTCTACCCTCTCCACCTTCTTTTGAAAGTCTTTCAAGAGGTGGAAGAGCGTATGTGAGAAGCTGGATAATAATCTGGGCGTTAATGATAGGCCCGATTGAGAGAGCGAGGAGTGTACCCTTTGAGAAGTTATCTCCTGAAAGCATATTCATGTAGCCGAATACGGTACCTGATGCTTCGCTGTTAAACCAACTTTTGATTGCTTCACTGTCAAGAAAAGGTACCGGAATTGCTCCGCCGATTCTAAAAACAATGATTATAAACAGTGTAAAGAGAAGTTTTCTTCTGAGGTCTTGAACTTTCCAAGCATTACGAAAAGTCTCGAACATGCTTAAATCACCTCAACCTTCCCGCCTGCCTTTTCAATCTTTTCCTTAGCTGCTTCTGAGAACTTAGCAGCCTTTACTGTGAGCTTCTTTGTAAGCTCGCCGTTGCCGAGAATCTTAACTCCGCCCTTAACATCATTTACAAGGCCTGAAGCTACGAGAAGTTCAAGGTCAACAACTACATCGTCGTTGAATCTTTCAAGGTCTGATACGTTTACTACTGCGTATTCTGTTCTGAAGATGTTATTGAATCCTCTCTTAGGAATTCTCATGCTCATTCTTGTCTGACCGCCTTCAAAGCCTGGCTTTACGCCGCCGCCTGAACGAGCGTTCTGACCCTTATGTCCCTTACCAGCAGTCTTACCCCAGCCTGAACCATGTCCTCTTCCGATTCTCTTTGATTCAAACTTTGAGCCTTCTGCAGGTGATAATTCGTGCAATTTCATCTGATTCGCACCTCCTTGCTTTACGCTTCGGTTACTTTAATAAGGTGAGATATTTTCTTAATCTTTCCCTGAGTCTGTGCATTGTCCGGCTGAATTGTTTCGTTGCCGATTTTCTTAAGACCAAGGGAGTAAGCTGTAGCAACCTGGTCCTTGGTTCTGTCGTTAAGACTTCTTACCAATGTAATCTTTACGTTTGCCATTTCTTATTCCTCCTTAGCCCAAAATTTCCTTAACAGTCTTGCCTCTCTTTGCAGCTACGTCTTCTGCTGACTTAACTGCTGCGAGACCGTTGATTGTAGCTCTTACTACGTTACAAGGATTGTTTGAACGAAGTGACTTTGTTCTGATATCCTTGATTCCTGCCATTTCGATTACGGCTCTGACAGGTCCACCTGCGATAACACCGGTACCGGCTGGAGCTGGTCTCATAAGAACCTCGCCTGCGCCGAACTTACCAATGATTTCGTGAGGAATTGTTGTACCTTTAAGTGAAACTCTTACAAGGTTCTTCTTTGCGTCCTCGATACCCTTACGGATTGCGTCTGGAACTTCGCTGCTCTTTCCGAGACCGAAGCCTACTACGCCGTTTCCGTCACCTACTACGATGAGAGCTGAGAACTTCATAATACGTCCGCCCTTAACAGTCTTTGATACTCTGTTAATTGCTACAACCTTTTCGCTGAGTTCCAATGTAGAAGCATCTATTAAAGCCAAAAGTATACCCTCCTTCTTAGAACTTGAGTCCGCCTTCGCGAGCTCCGTCTGCTAAATCTTTTACACGTCCGTGATAGAGGTAACCGCCTCTGTCGAATACAACTTCGCTGATTCCCTTTTCTGCTGCGTGCTTTGCAATAAGCTCTCCAACCTTCTTAGCGCCTTCCTTGTTGCCACCGTTGCCTTCAAAATCCTTTGAAAGGCTTGATGCACTACAAAGTGTTACGCCGTTTACGTCGTCGATGAGCTGTGCATAAATATGCTTAGCGGAGCGGAATACGTTCAAACGTGGACATTCAGGTGTTCCTGAAATCTTAGCACGAACTCTGGTATGTCTTTTTGCTCTTGCTGCTTTTCTATCAAGCTGTTTTACCATTGTGATTTCACTCCTTTAATTACTTCTTGCTGCCCTTACCAGCTTTACCTTCCTTACGAATGATGTATTCACCTTCGTAACGGATTCCCTTGCCCTTATATGGCTCAGGTGGACGCTTTTCTCTGATTTCACAAGCAAACTGACCAACTGCCTGTTTGTCGATACCAGAAACCACGATTGTGTTAGCGTTTGGAACATCAAGCTTGATTTCATCAGTTTCTGTGAAAATAACCTGATGTGAGAAACCGAGGTTCAAAACAAGGTCCTTACCCTGCTTAGCGGCTCTGTAACCGATACCTTCGATTTGAAGTGTCTTTGAATAACCGTTTGTAACGCCTTCAACCATGTTAGCAATAAGAGTTCTTGTAAGTCCATGAAGTGACTTATGAATCTTATTTTCTGTTGGACGGCTTACTACGATTTCAGTACCTTCCTGCTTGATAACCATATCAGCGTGGAAAGTCTTTGTAATTGTTCCCTTAGGTCCCTTAACAGAAACTACGTTTCCGTCAGCGATGTTTACATCTACTCCGGCAGGAACAGTGATTGGCTTAATACCGATTCTTGACATAACTGTTTCCTCCTTACCAGATGAATGCGAGAACTTCGCCACCTACATTGAGTTCTCTTGCCTTCTTGTCTGTTACGATACCCTTTGATGTTGAAACGATTGCAATACCCAATCCCTTCATAACCTTTGGCATATCTTCACAGCTTGAGTAAATTCTCAAACCTGGCTTTGAAACTCTTCTGAGTCCTGTAATTACAGAAGCGTTATTCTCATCATATTTAAGAGTAATTCTGATTATACCCTGTTTTCTGTCATCGATTACCTGAAATCCGTTCAAATAACCCTCATCTACGAGAATCTGGGTGATTGACTTCTTCATATTTGATGCAGGAACGTCAACTGTTGCGTGCTTAGCAGTACTTGCATTACGGATTCTTGTCAGTAAATCTGCTATTGTATCAGTAATCTGCATACTGTGTTAACCTCCTTTACTGAATTTATTACCAGCTTGCCTTCTTCACTCCCGGAATCTGACCGTCATGAGCCAATTCTCTGAAGCAGATACGGCAGATGCCGAACTTTCTCAGATAAGCGTGAGGTCTTCCGCAGATTTTACATCTGTTGTAAGCACGAGTAGAATACTTTGGCGTTTTCTGCTGCTTGTTAATCATAGCCTTCTTTGCCATATTAAATTATCCTCCTCTATCTTACTTAGCGAATGGAGCGCCCATAAGTTCGAGCAACTCTTTTGCTTCTTCGTCTGTGTTTGCTGTTGTGATAAAGTTGATGTCCATACCTCTAACCTTATCAATCTTATCGTACTCAATTTCAGGGAAAATAAGCTGTTCCTTGATACCTGTTGAGTAGTTTCCTCTTCCGTCGAATGAGTTAGCGTTAATTCCTCTGAAGTCTCTTACTCTTGGGAATGCAACGTTAAAAAGTCTATCAACGAATTCGTACATCTTTTCAGCTCTGAGTGTAACCTTAACACCGATTACCTGTCCTTCTCTGAGCTTGAAGTTAGCTACTGCCTTCTTTGACTTACAAGCGATTGGCTTCTGTCCTGTGATAGCAGCAAGGTCAGACATAATTGCTTCGATAACCTTTGTGTTATCCTTGTCTGCACCACAACCAACGTTGATAACTACCTTATCAAGCTTTGGAATCTGCATTACATTCTTATAGCCAAATTTCTTCATCATAGCAGGAGCTACGCTGCTAACATAATAATCCTTAAGTCTAGCCATGACGTTTCTCCTCCTTAAAATTCCTTACCGCAACCATCGTTCTTACAAACTCTGATTGACTTTGTCTTATTACCTTCTGTAACAAGCTTGTGTCCAGCCTTTGTTGGCTTGCCACAGCCAGGACATACTGCCATTACCTTTGAAGCGTACATAGCAGCTTCTGCCTTTACGATTCCGCCAGCTTCGCCCTGTCTTCTTGGCTTAACGTGCTTTGTTACCATATTGAGTCCTTCAACGATTACCTTGTTTTCCTTTGGTGAAACCTGAAGAACCTTACCCTGCTTGCCCTTATCCTTACCTGAAAGGATAACTACGGTGTCGCCGGTTTTAACATGCAATTTATTCATCGTCGGCACCTCCGATTAAAGTACTTCCGGAGCAAGTGAGAGAATCTTTGTATATTCCTTATCACGAAGTTCTCTTGCTACCGGCCCAAAGATACGAGTTCCCTTTGGGTTTTTGTCATCTCTGATAATAACAGCTGCGTTTTCGTCGAAACGGATATATGTTCCGTCTTCACGACGAAGACCCTTAGCTGAACGAACGATTACTGCCTTTACAACATCGCCTTTCTTAACAACGCCACCTGGTGTTGCTTTCTTAACTGAAGCAACAACGACGTCGCCGATGTTTGCATACTTTCTTCTTGTACCGCCAAGTACTCTGATACACATAAGTTCCTTTGCACCAGTATTGTCGGCAACCTTGAGGTATGTCTGCATCTGAATCACAGCGAGTTCCTCCTTTCAAATTCTGTCAAAGGGCGTTTATTGCCCTCTGACGCATTATTGAAAAATTACTTATAATTACTTTGCCTGTTCGAGAACCTTTACAAGACGCCATCTCTTGTCCTTTGACAATGGACGTGTTTCCATAACTTCAACTGTATCGCCGATATTGCATACATTGTTTTCGTCATGTGCCTTGAGTTTAACTGTTCTCTTGATGATTTTCTTGTAGAGTGGGTGCTGTACGTTGTCCTTGATTGCAACAACAATTGTCTTGTCCATCTTATTTGAAACAACTACGCCTACTCTTGTTTTTCTAAGATTTCTTTCACTCACAGTTAAATCCTCCCTTCGTTACTGTTCCTGCTGGCGAAGGAATGTTTTGATGCGAGCAATATCCTTCTTAACAGCCTTCATTCTCAATGGATTATCGAGCTGATTTACAGCGTGCTGAAAACGAAGGTTGAAAAGTTCCTGCTTGAGTTCAGCAAGCTTTTCGTTAAGCTCTGCTGTTGTCATGTCCTTGATTTCATTCGTTTTCATTATTGCTCACCGCCCTCTTCTTTTTTAACAAACTTACACTTTACAGGAAGCTTGTGCATAGCAAGTCTCATAGCTTCTCTGGCTACTTCTTCGCTTACTCCTGCGATTTCGAACATTACTCTGCCCGGCTTAACTACAGCTACCCAGTATTCTGGTGAACCCTTACCTGAACCCATTCGAGTTTCAGCTGGCTTTTCTGTAATTGGCTTATCCGGGAAAATCTTAATCCAAACCTGACCGCCTCTCTTGATGTATCTTGTCATAGCGATACGGGCAGCTTCAATCTGGTTTGAAGTAATCCATGCAGGTGACATTGCCTGGAGGCCGTACTGACCGTATGTTACGGTGTTACCTCTCATAGCCTTACCTGTCATTCTACCTCTGTGTACTCTTCTGTACTTAACTCTCTTAGGAAGCAGCATTACTTGTTACCTCCTTCTCTGTTTTCTCTTGGACGTCTGTTAGCTGGCTTTCTGTCGCCGTTGTTTCTGCGCTTTCTTTCTGGTCTGTCTGACTGAGTTCTGTTAGCTTCGCCCTTAAGAACTTCGCCTCTGTAAATCCAAACCTTAACGCCGATACGTCCATAAGTTGTATGAGCTTCTGCTGTACCATAGTCAATATCTGCTCTGATTGTCTGAAGCGGAATTGTACCTTCGTGGTATGTTTCAGCTCTTGCGATTTCAGCACCGCCAAGACGGCCTGAAACTCTTGTCTTGATACCCTTTGCACCGAGCTTCATAGCTCTTCCGATTGACTGCTTAGTTGCTCTTCTGAATGAAATTCTGTTCTCGAGGTCGAGAGCGATTTTCTCTGCAACGAGCTGTGCATCGAGGTCTGGTGACTTAACCTCAATAATGTTTACTGCTACTGGCTTGCCAATCATCTTTTCAACGTCAGCTCTGAGCTTTTCGATTTCAGCTCCGCCTCTGCCGATTACAAGACCTGGCTTAGCACAATGAATGTGAATCTTTACCTTATCTGCAAATCTTTCAATCTCAATGCGTGGAACACCTGCTGAATACAAAGCCTTCTTGATGTAGTTACGAACATTGTAGTCCTCAACAAGTGTATCGCCGAAAGTGCTTTTATTTGCAAACCAGCGGGAATCCCAATTCTTAATTACTCCGACACGAAGTCCATGTGGGTTTACTTTCTGGCCCATAGTTTACCTCCTCTTTCAGCTTATTCCTTTTCTTTGAGAACAATTGTTACGTGTGATGTTCTCTTAAGAATTCTGTATGCTCTGCCCTGTGCTCTTGGCATAATTCTCTTCATAATAGGACCTGGACAAACGAAACATTCTGCAACATAGAGGTTATTCTTATCCATGTTGTGATTGTTTTCTGCGTTTGCAGCAGCCGATTTAAGAAGCTTTTCAAGATATTCACAAGCAGCCTTTGGTGTGTGCTTTACTGTTGCCATTGCAACATCGTAATCCTTTCCTCTGATAAGGTCCAGAACAATCTGAACTTTACGAGGAGCAATACGAGCGTTTCTAAGAATTGCTCTTGCTTCCATTTGAATTTCCTCCTTCCGGCCTATCTCTTACCATTGTTTGAGGTCTTTGAACCTGCGTGGCCCTTATATGTTCTTGTCGGTGCGAATTCGCCCAATTTATGTCCTACCATATCCTCAGTTACATAAACCGGAACGTGCTTACGTCCGTCGTGAACAGCGAATGTATGACCAACGAAATCAGGGAATATTGTAGAAGCTCTGCTCCATGTCTTGAGAACCTTCTTTTCGCCTGCTTCGTTCATAGCTTTTACTCTCTTCAAGAGAACCTCCTGTACGTAAGGTCCCTTTTTAATAGATCTACCCATCTTACATCTGCCTCCTTTCGATTACTTACCGTTTCTACGCTTAACGATAAACTTATCTGAACGGTGATGCTTAGCACGAGTCTTGTAGCCAAGTGTTGGCTTACCCCATGGTGTAACAGGTGATGGACGTCCAACTGGTGACTTACCTTCACCACCACCGTGTGGGTGGTCGCATGGGTTCATTACAGAACCTCTTACTGTTGGTCTCCAGCCCATATGACGCTTTCTACCAGCCTTACCGATGTTTACGTTTTCGTGGTCAAGATTACCAACCTGGCCGATTGTTGCCATACAGTTGATTGCAATCTTTCTCATTTCACCTGATGGAAGTCTTACAAGTGCGTAAGCTTCTTCCTTACCCATAAGCTGTGCCATGTTACCTGCTGAACGTACAAGCTGTGCGCCCTTTCCAGGATAAAGCTCAATGTTGTGGATAAAAGTACCTGTTGGGATGTTTGCAAGTGCAAGTGCGTTACCTGGCTTGATGTCAGCGTCAGCGCCTGCTCTAACTGTATCTCCAACTGCAAGTCCGTTTGGTGCGAGAATGTATCTCTTTTCGCCGTCTTCGTACTGAACAAGAGCGATGAAAGCTGAACGGTTTGGGTCGTACTCAATTGTGAGAACTGTTGCGTTCATGTTAAGCTTATTTCTCTTGAAGTCGATAACACGGTATTTTCTTCTTGCTCCGCCGCCTCTGTGACGTACTGTGATTCTTCCGTAGCTGTTTCTGCCTGAATTCTTCTTAAGTGGTTCAAGCAAGCTCTTTTCCGGAGCAACCTTTGACAAGCTTGAGTAGTCTGTAACTGTCATGCCACGTCTACCAGCTGTCGTTGGCTTATATGCCTTAATTGCCATTATTATTTCACTCCTTCTGAGGTTTTGCGAAAAACTCTTAATTAGTTTTCCATACTTACACGCTTTTTAAAAGCGTCTTCCGATTTAACGGGTAATCTTACATAAGACCGTCAAAGAATTCGATTGTCTTTTCGCCTTCTGCAAGTGTTACGATTGCCTTCTTCCAGTCTGGTCTGTAACCAACTGAACGTCCCATTCTCTTCTGCTTGCCCTTAACACTGATTGTGTTAACCTTAGCAACCTTTACGCCGAAGAGTTCTTCAACTGCCTTAGCAATTTCTACCTTGTTAGCAGTCTTAGCAACCTTAAAAGTATACTTGTTCATTGAGAGAGCATCCATTGATGCTTCTGTGATGATTGGCTTGAGGATAATGTCCTGTGCTGTCTTAATCATTACGCATATACCTCCTCAATCTTTGCTACTGCATCCTGTGCAACTACGAACTTATCATAGTTAAGGATGTCGTATACGTTAAGTGTGTTTACAAGAGTTGCCTTAACGCCTGGGATATTTCCTGCGCTCTTGATAACCTTCTTGTCAACTTCAGGAATAACGATGAGTGCCTTACCCTCAACATTGAGAGCCTTGAGCATATCAGCGATAGCCTTTGTCTTGAATTCTTCAAGTGCAATCTTGTCTACTACTACGATTTCATTTTCCATAGCCTTTGAAGAAAGTGCAGACTTCATAGCAAGTCTCTTTTCCTTCTTGTTAAGAGAATAGCTGTAATCTCTTGGCTTTGGTCCGAGAGCAACACCACCATGTACCCACTGTGGAGCTCTGATAGAACCCTGTCTTGCATGACCTGTTCCCTTCTGTCTCCATGGCTTTCTTCCACCACCGCTTACTTCTGTTCTTGTAAGTGTTGACTGTGTGCCCTGTCTCTGATTTGCAAGGTAATTAACTACCATTGCGTGCATAATTGCTTTATTTGGTTCGATACCGAAAATAGCATCGTTAAGCTCAGTGTCAGCAACCTGCTTGCCTGTCATATCAAAAACTGAAACCTTTGGCATATTACTTCCTCCTTCCACTAAGCCTTCTTAACGCAATCACAGATTGTAACTGTTCCGCCCTTAGGACCTGGAATAGCACCCTTAATTGCGATAAGGTTATTTTCTGCGTCTACCTTTACAACTTCGAGGTTCTGAATTGTAACTCTTTCAGCACCGAGATGACCAGGCATGCCCTTACCCTTGAAAATTCTTGATGGTGAAGAACAAGCACCCATTGAACCTGCGTGTCTGTGTACAGGACCTGAACCGTGTGTTTCCTTGATTCTTGAGTTGTTGTGACGCTTGATTGTACCTGCATAGCCCTTACCCTTGCTTGTTCCGCAAACATCAACGATGTCGCCTTCAGCAAATGTATCAGCCTTTACAATGTCGCCTACGTTGAGAGCTGAGATGTCATCAAGTCTGAATTCCTTGAGTGTTCTCTTCATTGCAACGTCTGCCTTCTTAAAATGACCAGCGAGAGGCTTATTAACTCTCTTTGCTCTGATGTCGCCGTATCCGAGCTGAACTGCTTCATAACCGTCGTTTTCAACAGTCTTCTTCTGAACGACTACACAAGGTCCTGCCTCTACTACTGTTACAGGAATTACCTTTCCTGTTTCATCGAAAATCTGTGTCATACCGATTTTCTTTCCGATGATTCCCTTCTGCATAATCTTTTCCTCCTAAAATCGTCTTTCATAAGACGTGGTTATTGGTCAAGCCCCTTATTGAGCCTGACATGACCTGCGTGAGCATCATTTTGAAATCGCTCGTTACGATTTCCTTTGGAAATTACTTGATTTCCATTACGATGTCAACACCAGCAGGAAGTTCAAGGTTTTCGAGTGCTGAAGTTGTTTCAGCTGTTGGTCTGAGAACGTCGATAAGTCTCTTGTGTGTTCTGAGTTCGAACTGTTCTCTGCTGTCCTTGTACTTGTGTACAGCTCTCAGGATTGTGATAACTTCCTTATTTGTTGGAAGTGGGATTGGTCCGCTTACCTTTGCTCCTGAACGCTTTGCAGCTTCAACAATCTTTGCTGCAGCAGCATCTACTACTGCGTGCTCATAGCCCTTGATTTTGATTCTGATTTTTTCATTGACTGCCACTTTAATTCGCCTCCTTAGTGCATACTTTGTGTTGGAGGGCTTTGTATTCCGAAATCTCTTTCTAAACGGCTTAACACCTTTACAACGTTTCCGTGTGTTTCGTGTCCTTTCATAAAAAAATCCGAAAAACATTTATGTCCTTCGGAAACCGTCAATACGAGATAGTATCAGCAAACGCATAAAGTCCCTATAAAGAAACTCATCGCAAGAAGCATTCGCACAACACTTGTGTCGGTATTACAGTCGCCCGGTTTAAAATCGGACATACTCCACGGAAATTACCTGACCTACCGTCAGCAACCTTCCGTTTCATCGCATATCTTTGTGTTTGTCGTGTCAAGTAACTAAACCCGACAAACGTTGACTTTTTGCGTAAAATCGCATAAAGTCAGTGCAGTCACGCAAGATATATTATAACACGCCGAGCCCTCCAAAGCAAGAGCCCGACGTGTTTTTTCTCAAAAATTATATGTAGAATTTTTAAGGTATTTTAACTCCAAATTTATGCACTTTGCACAAATATATTAAAATCGCCCTATTTTTCGGCACTTTCCGTCAATTTTTTAATATTCTCAGGCATAGCGACCTTCCCGACGCTATCCCTTTGTGAAATCACCATTTTGTAGTGATACTGTGTGGTTTCACCATCTTTTTGGTATTCAGAACATTCCTCAAAATGAGTAAGCGTATCCTCTTTATCAAAATAAAAGTTCACCGAGAAATATGTAAGTTCACCGAGATTATCTTCGCCGTTTATAACTGACGGTTCGTATTCATAGGCATAGCAAACGCCATTCTCATCTTCGGACTTATTCGTCTTGGCAACCTTAGCAGGTACAAAATAGAGATACTCATCATCGGTCATGGGATAACGGAAGTCATAGGTATATGCGTCATAATTAACACTCCCCTTTGAAACCTTTGTGACTTCGCCGTTTTCAAAGGTGTATGTTTCATAACCGTTGCAGTACTGTTCGTAAGGTTCGCCTTCTGAAACGCCTGTCAGGGAATAAAGCAGAATTCCCACCTCATCGTATTTGAAGGTCAATGTCTGTTCAATCTCATTTGTGTTGACGTTCCACACCTCAACGACACCACTATGAAGCTTTGAAAAATCCTCTCTGGCTTTTTCAACTTCGCTCTGCCCTTCAACCGTATTTTTTTCACAGGCTGTAAGGCAAATCAGTGTTATCCCTATTATAAATAGTATATTTCCCAGATTTTGTAATTTTTTAACCATTTTTGTCATAATTTACAGGTTTTTGCAGGTTTTACAGAACACAAAAATTGAAAGTGCGATAGTGAAAATCTGTGCAATAGTAACATTGATAACAAAACCGATAGTAAACGTAACAATCATAAGGTCAAGAGTGACAGGACTTGTAATTCCTACACTTTTTCCCCATGCGAGCCAGTCAAGGCCATTTTTTCCGTCACAGATATGGCTGATAAAAGCCCCGAGAACAGCTCCTGCCAGCAGGAAAAATATAAAAGCGATAGTTTTTTTAAGATTTTTACCCATAAAAGCACGTCCTTTTCTTAAACAATAAAGGCGAAAACCGAAGCTTTCGCCTTGTTTTTAAAATTATTTTCTTCTTGCGCCTGTTCTTCTCTTATTATCCTGAATTCTCTTTAAATCAGAAAATTTCTCTTCACTTGTCTGTTTAAAGCGATTGAGCATATCCTCAAAGGAGTTATCCTTTGGCTGACTTCCCACGCTGTCAAACTCAGGCGGAGGCATACTTGCATCTCTTGGCTGTGAAACATTCTTCTTAAAGCCTTTGTTTCTGTCAAAGCTTCTCTGACCGTTTCCCTTATCAAAGCCCTTGCCGTTCCTGTCGCCGAAATTCTTCTTTGGTCTTTCAGGTGCAGGCATAGCCTTTTTGATTGAAAGGCTGATTTTTCCTTCCTCAGAAATTCCGATAACCTTGACCTTGACCTCCTGACCCACTGTAAGGTGGTCTTTAATTTCGCTGACGTATGTATTGGAAATCTCAGAAATATGTACCATTCCTGTTTTTCCCTCAACCTCAACAAAAGCTCCGAATTTAGTAATCTCCGTTACCTTGCCTTCATAAATGTTTCCAATCTCAAGCTGCATAAAAATTTCTTTTCCCCTCAAATTTATTAAAAACCGTAATCATACGGCAAAAAATCCTTAGTTTCCGCTCATAGCGTAATATCTTCTCTCATTTGCATAGCCGTAACCCATTCTTTCGATAGCTATACGTTCCATATACGCTTTTTCGTCCTCAGCGCTCAGAAGTCTGACATACTCGTCGTTTATCTGTTCAGCCTCAGTAATCTCGTCACGGATAAGCTGAAGCTCTGTTTCCCTTTCAGAAATTTCAGCCTGCTGAGTAATAATACTGATTACTGCATAAATAACCAGAAATACGATAACAAAAGTAAATGCAGCATTAACAAGACCTGCATTTTTTCTCTTTGGCTTTTTCTTTACAGTCATGTCTGTCTGTTCTGTCACGAAATCACTTCCTTACGTTTTTGTTGTCTTTTTCTCTCTTTTTTACCTAATTACACATTATAATTATACACCTAATTGTTGTCAACTTTCAAGTGCTTTTTTCGACTTTTTTCGCTTTTTTGAAATCTTTTGGACTTTTGCACAAATACAGCCCTTGTTTTCGTTAATTTTTCACGAAAACCTATTAAAACCGGAGAAAAAACTCTCTTAAAAATTGGCTCAAAAAACCATTTTTTAATAAAGAACACGATTTTTCTCACAAAAAACACCACAACATTCCCGGCTGTAAAGCGAAAAGCCATAAAACCTGCCACATTTCCCACAAGCACAAAAAGTCTGAGCTGTCCCCTCACCAGCTCCATTGAAAAAACAAAAAAGCACAGGCTCGCAAAAAGCATATACAAAAAATCTTCCACAAAAACCATTATTCTGTTATGCTTAACCACTGCCCTGACAACTCTCACCACATCATAAACTGCCCCGAAAAACACGCCCAGCAGACAGGCACAACCGAATATCCAAAGCTCTTCCTTGGTGTTAAAAAATACCTCTGTACTCAAAGCAGACTCCTTTACTTAAACAGCTTTCCCAACAAATTAGCCTTTTTGTTTCTGTCCTTATCGCCATAAATCACTGCACAAATGTCCCCTTCAACCGACAAATCCCCCGTTTCCACATTCATAACGTTGATATGTAGCTTTTTTCCCTTGATGATAAGCTCACCCAACTGGGTATACAATAAAATTGACCCCTCATCAAAGTTGTCAACATCTGTAACCCCCGTAAGCACGAGATTCTTTCGGTTTTCCAGAATTAAATTGTGTCTTCCCTGACCTGTATCAAGCATAACCATTCTCCTTTCAAAAAACGCTCTTTAAAATTCTATTCACTGTTACAAGCTATGTATTCATTCATAAAAAACTTAATTTATATTTACCAAAATGATACAATTCCAAACGTTTTCGATTTTTTCGTTCTCTTGAAAATAACTCCCGATGTGTTATAATTATGATAATGTTAATAAACAGACGGAAAGGAAGTTATTATGGGTATTTTTTATAACGAAAAGGAAAAATCTTTCAGACTTGACGCAAAAAACACATCATATATGCTCAAAGTAATCGACGACGGCTATCTTGCTCACGTTTACTACGGAAAAAAAGTGCCTGATGAGGATTTGGGATACCTTCTCAGAATGGACGAAATCCCTACACCTATGGTTAAAAACCGTGAGCGTGGTACTTTTATGGACGCAACTCCATTTGAGTATTCCTGCTTCGGACTTGGCGATTACAGAGAAAGCTGTCTTAAAATCACAGACAAGGACGGAATGACAACTGTTGATTTGAGATATGTTTCACACAAGATTTATAAAGGAAAGCCAAAGCTCAAGGGACTTCCTGCTACTTTTACAAATAACGACGACGAGGCTGACACTCTTGAAGTTTTAATGCGTGACAGACACAACGGTCTTGAAGCTACACTTATCTACACAGCTTTTGCTGACCTTGACGTTATCACAAGAAGTATTACGCTTAAAAACAACGGAGAATTTCCGATAAACATCACAAGAGTGCTTTCAACATGCGTTGATTTTGACCACGACAAGTTTGATATGATTACTCTTAACGGCTCATGGGCGAGAGAACGTCACATCGAACGTGCACCTCTCCACCACGGAAAACAGCTTATCGACTCAATCAAGGGCGAAAGCTCACATCAGAACAATCCTTTTGTGGCACTTGTTTCTAACAACGCTGACGAGGATATGGGCGAGGCTTATGGCTTTAACTTTGTTTATTCAGGAAATTTCTTTGCACAGGCTGAAGTTACACAGCACAAGAAAACACGTTTTGTTATGGGTATAAACCCACTTGACTTTGCCTGGCTTTTAGGTGTTGGTGAAGAATTTGTTGCACCTGAGGCTGTTATGGTTTATTCTGATGAGGGTATTGGTAAAATGTCAAGAACATTCCACGACCTTTACAGACAAAATCTCATAAGAGGCGAATACAAGGACAAGCGCAGACCTATTCTCATTAACAACTGGGAAGCTACATATTTTAATTTTGACACAGAAAAACTCATTGCTATTGCAAAACAGGCGTCACAGCTTGGAATTGAAATGCTTGTTACGGACGACGGATGGTTTGGCCACAGAGAAAGCGAGAATTCCTCACTGGGCGACTGGTTTGTAAACGAAAATAAAATCAAGGGTGGGCTTAAATACCTTGTTGATGAGGTAAACAAGCTTGGAATGAAGTTCGGTATCTGGTTTGAACCTGAAATGATTTCACCTGACAGCGAGCTTTACAAGGCACACCCTGACTGGGCTATTCAGATTAAGGGACGTGAGCTTACACAGTCAAGAGAACAGTACGTTCTTGACTATTCAAGAAAAGAAGTCCGTGACCACATCTACGGAATGATGAGAAAAATCCTAGACAGTGCAAACATTGAATACATCAAGTGGGATATGAACAGACAGATTACTGAGCCCGGTTCTATGGACCTCCCACCTGAAAGACAGAGAGAAATCTGGCACAGATACGTTCTTGGGGTTTATGACCTTATGGAAAGACTTACAACAGATTATCCTCACATTCTTTTGGAAAACTGCTCAGGTGGTGGCGCAAGATTTGACGCAGGTATGCTCTATTACAGCCCACAAATCTGGACTTCTGACGACACAGACGCTATCGAAAGACTTAAAATCCAGCACGGAACATCAATGTGCTATCCTTGTTCAGCTATGGGCGCACACGTTTCTGACTGCCCTAACCACTCGGTTGGCAGAAACACACCTTTCAAGACAAGAGGCCACGTTGCTATGGTGGGAACATTCGGCTATGAGCTTGATGTAACAAGAATTCCTGAGGCTGACAGAAATATGATTCCTGCACAGATTGAAGAATTCAACAAATACAACAAGCTTGTAAGAACAGGCGACCACTATCGTATCGGTAATACCTTTGAAAATATCGAATGGGACGCTTGGATGTTTGTTTCAAAGGATAAGAGCGAAGCACTTTTTGAATTTGTTCAGGTGCTTTCAAGACCAAATTACCATTCAAGAAGAATTAAGCTCAAGGGACTTGACC
>JAFTNX010000026.1 GCA_017451665.1 Oscillospiraceae bacterium
AGCGAGCCATTTCATCATAGCATCGTATTTTTTCATTACTTCATCATAGTCAAGATATTCCGATTTTATAGGTGTAAATTCCGGGCCAACCTGTTTGCCTGTAATTTCATCAACACCGCCATTAATCGCTTAAAGCAAGCACTTTGCAAGATTTGCTCTTGCTCCAAAGAACTGCATTTCCTTGCCCACTCTCATAGAAGATACACAACAAGCAATAGCATAATCATCGCCATGAGTGATTCTCATGAGGTTATCATTTTCGTACTGTACAGAAGATGTTTCAATAGATGTTTTTGCACAAAATCTCTTGAAATTAACAGGAAGCTTATCAGACCATAAAACTGTAAGGTTTGGCTCGGGAGCAGGACCGAGATTCTTGAGAGTATGGAGATAACGGTATGACATTTTTGTTACAAGATGTCTGCCGTCAATAGCAACACCGCCTATCGATTCTGTTACCCACTGAGGGTCACCGGAGAACAAAGCGTTATATTCCGGTGTACGTGCAAATTTAATGAGTCTGAGCTTCATAATGAAATGATCAACAAACTCTAGAATCTGCTTTTCGGTAAAGATGCCTGCCTTTAAATCTCGTTCAGCATAAATATCAAGGAATGTTGATGTTCGTCCAAGAGACATAGCAGCACCGTTTTGCTCCTTAACCGCACCAAGATACCCAAAATAAAGCCACTGTATAGCTTCCTGTGTATTTTTAGCGGGCATAGAGATGTCAAAACCGTAATGTAAAGCCATCTCTTTCAACTGCTTAAGAGCACGAATCTGCTCTGCTAATTCTTCACGCTCACGAATTACCTCTGAATACATTGCAGTACGTGTCTGAGCCTTTTGTTCGATCTTATCTTCTATAAGTCTATCCACGCCATAAAGTGCAACTCTTCTGTAGTCGCCTATGATTCTACCTCTTCCGTATGCATCAGGAAGACCTGTTATAATGTGGCTGGAACGACAAGCACGCATTTCAGGTGTATATACATCAAATACGCCAGCATTATGAGTTTTTCTGTGAACTGAGAAAAATTCACTTATACGGCGGTCAACTTCATATCCGTGATCTGAACAAGCTTTTTCAGCCATTCTTATTCCACCGTAAGGCTGTAATGCCCTTTTAAAAGGTTTATCCGTCTGAAAACCTACAATTCTTTCTTTGCTTTTATTAAGATATCCTGGACCGTGAGAGGTTATTGTAGATATAATTTTGGTGTCCATATCAAGAACTCCGCCAGCATCAATCTCTTGCTTTGAAAGTTCCATAACCTGTGCCCAAAGGTCTTCAGTATCTTTTGTAGGTCCTTCAAGAAAGCTTTCGTCTCCATCATAGGGTGTAAAATTATGTCTTATAAAACTTCTTACATTAATTTCATTAACCCAGGTTCCTTTTTCAAAACCATGCCATTCGTCGTATATTTTTGCCATAAATGACATTCCTACTTTTTTTTAGGATTATTCAACACATTTTTATTCGTAATCTACTACATTTGCCCAACTTAAAAGTAATTCTTTTTCTTCAGGCTTACCCTTCACAGATTGTGAAGCAGCAACAATAGGCATCCACTTCTGAACATACTGAATCGCTGTATCACTTTTCTTGCAGAAAAGTTTAAGATACTTATCAGCAATATCCTTTCTGTCCTTAAGACAGAAAAGAAGATATGTTCTTGCTACATCAGCAGAAGCATTTCCCTGTGTAACGTGTGCCCAGTCAAGAATATACGGTGTACCATCAGAAGAAATAATAATATTACTCGGATCAAAATCACCGTGACACACTTTATTATGCTTTGGCATACCTTCAAGTCTGGTATGAAGCTCATATCTTGTTGTAGCATCAAGGTCTGTTTCGCTTATCTTCTTATGCATCTTATCTTTAAGCTTACTGAGAAGAGGACACTTTAACGAATGAACCTGCATCTGTAAATTAACGAATAATTCAAGATACTCATCAAACTTTTCGGGATTCTCTTCCATAAGCTGTGCTAATGTCTTACCATCAACGAAATCAGAAACAATAGCCCATTTTCCATCTGTAACTGTTACTTCTCTGAGGCGAGGCATATTGATTCCTGTTTCCTCAACACGAGCCTGGTTTAAAGCTTCATTTAAAATATCTGATTTCTTATATTCATTTTCAAAGACTTTTATAGCTATGTCGTTATCACGATAAATTGTCTTATTGGTTCTTTCTGCAATTATATTCTGAAGATTCATAACAATCCATCCTTTCTGTAAAGCCCGTTACTTACCATAGTATGCGTCAAGATACATCTGCTTGATTTCAGACATAAGCGGATATCTCGGGTTTGCACCTGTACACTGATCATCAAATGCTTGTTCAGTCATTTCGTCGAGTCTGTCAAGGAAATCATTTTCATCAATACCATAATCCTTGATTGTAGGCTTGATACCAATTTTCTTCTTGAGTTTATCAAGACCTTCAATAAGGTTTTCTACCTTTTCCTTATCATTTTTGCCTGTGAAGCCGCATCCTTCAGCAAAACGAGCATACTTAGCAAGTGTCTGAGGATAAGCATACTTGGAGAATGTTCCCATCTTTGTAGGCGTTTCAGAACAGTTGAAACGGATAACGTGATCAATCATAAGTGCGTTCGCAACGCCATGAGGCAAGTGATGGAAAGCACCAAGCTTATGTGCCATAGAGTGGCAAACACCAAGAAATGCATTTGCAAAAGCCATACCTGCCATTGTTGCCGCATTAGCCATTCCTTCTCTTGCTTCAGGAGATTCAGCACCCTTTTCATAAGCTACAGGAAGGTGTTCGAAAATCATTCTTCCGGCTTCAACAGCAAGACCATCAGTATAAGGACTCGCCATAACAGATACATACGCTTCAAGTGCGTGACTCATTGCGTCAATACCAGAAGCACTTGTAAGCCCCTTAGGTGCATTCATCATTAAATCAGCGTCAACAATTGCCATATTAGGCATAAGTTCGTAGTCAGCGAGAGGATATTTAACACCTGTTGTTTCATCAGTAATAACAGCAAAAGGAGTAACCTCAGAACCTG
>JAFTNX010000027.1 GCA_017451665.1 Oscillospiraceae bacterium
AATTTAGAATGTGTTGTTACTGACGTTATACCTCTTGGAAGTCACGATATGTTTATTGCTGACATTGTGGCGATAAATGTTGCAAAGGAGCTTCTTGACAAGGAGGGGCGTCTGCAACTAGAAAAGGCAAATCTGGTTGCCTACTCTCACGGAGAGTATTTTACTCTCGGCGAAAAGCTTGGTAGCTTTGGTTATACAGTAAGAAAGAAAAAGAAAAACACCAGAAAGAAGGCTTTGAAAAATGGAAAGAAAAATACCTGAATGGCTTAAAAATGCTGTTTTTTATGAAATTTACCCACAGTCTTTTCTTGATACCGACGGCGACGGAATTGGTAACATCAACGGTATCACACAAAAGCTTGACTACATCAAGGGGCTTGGCTGTACTGCAATATGGATAAATCCTTGCTTTGAATCCCCTTTTGGTGACGCAGGGTATGATGTTTCCGACTATAAAAAAGTTGCTGAAAGATACGGCACAAACGAGGATTTGAAAAATCTTTTTGATGAAGCACACAAACGTGATATGCATATTCTCCTTGACCTTGTGCCAGGGCATACTTCTGTTGAGCATAAGTGGTTCAAGGAATCCTTAAAGGCTGAAAGAAACGAGTTTACCGACAGATATGTGTGGACAGACAGTATATGGTGCGAGCCTTCCGGAATGGGCTGTATCAGAGGAATTTCCGACAGAGACGGGTCTTGTGCTGTTAATTTCTTTTCACATCAGCCTGCACTGAATTATGGTTTCTACAAGCCGACCGAAAGCTGGCAGCAGTCAATGGACGACGAAGGCCCTAAGGCTACCCTTGAGGCTATGAAGGACGTTATGAGATTCTGGCTGAAAATGGGCTGTGACGGATTCCGAGTTGATATGGCAGGCTCACTTGTAAAGCATGACGAAGAAAGCAAGGGTACAATCAGACTTTGGCAGAATGTGAGAGAATTTTTAAATGAGGAATTCCCTGACGCTGCTATGGTTTCTGAATGGGGCGAGCCTGACAAGTCTATCGCTGGTGGTTTCCATATGGATTTTCTTCTCCACTTCGGACCGTCACACTACAACGACCTTTTCAGATGTGAAGAGCCTTATTTTTCTTCACGAGGAAAGGGAGATATTTCTCAGTTTGTTGAAAAATACATTGAAAACTACGAAAAATCCGACAAAAAAGGTCTTATCTGTATTCCGTCGGGAAATCACGATATGGACAGACTTGCAAGGTCAATCAAGGGTGACGAGTTAAAGGTTGCATTTGCATTTTTACTTTCAATGCCCGGCGCACCTTTTATCTATTACGGTGACGAAATCGGTATGAATTACGTGGAAAATCTCACGTCGGTTGAGGGTGGCTACGGACGTACAGGCTCACGCTCACCTATGCAGTGGGACGACACCCAAAACGCAGGCTTCAGCTCAGCCGAAAAGGAAAAGCTATATATTCCACAGGATTCTTCACCTGACAGACCGACAGTATCAGACCAGATGTCTGACGAAAATTCTCTTTACAATTTCATCAAGTCAATGATTGATTTTCGTATGAAAAACCCGGCACTCCAGAGCTGTGGAGAGATTGAATTTAAAAATATCGGCTATCCTCTCGTTTTTGAAAGAACAACCGAAGGTCAGAAAATCACAGTTGTGATAAATCCGTCAGCTGACGCCAAGGAAATTGAAGTTTCAGCCGGAAAGGTCGTATTTACGGTATGTAAAGGTGGAAGCCTTGACGGGAATATTCTCAAAATCAACGGCACATCAGCTGTATTTATTGAAAATTAGCACACAAAAAAGCTCTATCTTCCAAAAAAGATAGAGCTTATTTTTATGACTTTGAGTATGGGTTTTTATTCTCCGGTATCTGTGGTTTATTATTACCATTTGAGTATGGATTTTTGTTGTCACGATACTCGGTTGTGGTATCCATTCCTGCAAGAACAAACAGAAAAAGTGTAATCACAAGATTTGGAATAATCCACACGCCCAGAGCAATAAAGAAGAAAATCAACGGCAGGTCAATTACAAAATGAAGTATCAGCAAAGCAATAGCCACCAAAGCTACTTCAAAATTCATAATGAGATTAAACACAAGGCTTATTAAAAAGCCACTGCTGTGCTTTTGTGGTTTTCGCATTTATCTTCACCTCAATGCCTAAAATCTTCCTCCACGGCTGCCACCACGACTGCCGCCACCGCCACTACGTCCACCACCAGAACTGCTGCTCTGACGTCTTGTCTTAGTGACATTCTTATAAAGGAACAAATCCTGCGAAAGCTTCAAGTCAAAGCTTCCGCGTCTTACAAAGTTGTTTGCAGTTTTCTGCTTGTCAACGCTTTTAAGCTGTTTTTTGAGTCCTGATGTAACAATAAGCGCTACAACAAGTCCGATAACTGCACCAATTAAAAGTGCTTTGATAATCATACCAGCTGTAACAAATGGACGAGTAGGACCGTAAGGCTTGCCTTCGTCGTATGCCTTTAAAAACTTTTCGCAAGTTTCAGCATACTTCATAAAGCATTCTTCATAATCCCCGTCACTTAAAGAATCAATACATTTCTTATCTAAAATTTCAAGTCCGTAGCTTTCGGTAATAGCTTCCTCAGCTTTACCCTTTGTTGACATATTCCACAGACGGTAGTTCATATCAACAACAAAGATAATTCCGTCGCTTTTGCCTTCGGCGTAGAGGTATTCCTCAATTCTGTCAAAAGCAAAATCCATACAAGCTGATTCGCTGTCATACGGAACATCTCTTGTTGTATAAACAAGAACGTCAATTCCGTACTTTTCGCTTATATCTTCAAGCTTTTCTCCGATTCTTTCTTCTTCACTGCTTGAAAGAATATCAGCGTTATCGGTCAACAAATCTGTTGGTGTAAGGCTGTTTTCTGTATCGTTAAGACCGTAGAATTCGTCAAGGTCAATGTCGATAGCGCCTGATGAAACTGTCATTGAAACAGCAGTAACAATTGAGAGGAATAATGCAATAATCTTTTTCATTACAAAATACCTCCAATCAACATAGCAATAGCACCTGCAACAGCAGTAACACCTGCAAAAATTCCAAGGAACCATCTTGCAAATGCGCCCTTATCCATCGGAAGATTTCCAACAAATTTTCCTGTCTGACCGTTCATAGCAAACATAAACTTTTCGCCCTTGTATTCGGTATTCATCATCCATACAGGCAAAAGTGCATATTTGATTTTTCCGTGTGAAAGCTTTACTGTTGACTGGTTTGGAATACAGGTAGCGTATCCCACAACTGTCGACCTGAAAGCTTCTTCTGTACTCTGTTTTACTCGTAAGTTTGCTCTTTCCTGAGAAGCATTACTGTCAACGTCATACTTATCAGCAAGATAACCTGAAAGATAAGCTGTCTGGAAATCAATCATTTCCTTATAGTTATAAGGCTCGATTGAGTCCATCAAATCGTCAGGCATTTTTGTTGAGCCGTCAACAGGCACTCTTTCAAATCCAAGAAGACCTCCTCTTACAATCTGATAATAAGAGGTTTCTGTATAATTATAGTTACCACTTGACCAGCGTTTAACCTTTGTGCCACGGTATGTAATGTGTGCATCAGCGTCACAGTCAAAGAGCCAGAAAGGTACATAAACGCCCTTGATTTCTTTGATTTTTGTTTCGCTCTTAAAGGTTTTTGGCAAAAGCTTTTTACCCTTAAGGTGGTTTGCGAATGCTTTCTCTGCAGCAGCCTTGTCAAGCTTAAACGGAATAACATAGTCAGGCTTTAAAATTCCCGACAACTTTCCTGCCATAACAACCGGATTGTCACAGAAAGGACATCTTGACGCAACTGTTGTTTTATCTGCAATAATTTCACCACGGCAGGACTCACAGATATATCCTACCATTCCCTCAGGAACGTCCCATATTTCAGGCTGTTCCTCTTCCCACTTCATATCGTCAACGAATTCTTCCTTTAAAACGTCGTCGTATGATTTAAGGGTTTCAACGTCAAATTCGGTGTCACAGAAAGGACACTTCATCTTCTGAATGTCGCTGTTAAAGGTCAGCTCACCATTACAACAGGGACACTTGTATTCAATAAGTGTAGACACTTTATCTCACTCCTTTTACCCATATTACGCAATTCAGCGTGAAAATTATTCCACGCTGAACTTAAAAACATATTACTTAGCGTCGTTTTCGTCAAAAACGTCTCCACATTCAGGACAGAACTTAGGAGGGTTCTTTGGGTCCTCTGGAATCCAGCCACACTTATCGCACTGATATGTTGGTGTTCCTGCTGGCTTAGCCTTGCCACACTGTGGGCAGAACTTACCCATATTTGATGTGCCACATTCACAAGTCCAGCTGTTGTCTGCAGGCTTTGTGTTTCCACAGTTTGTGCAGAACTTACCTGTATTTTCAGCGCCACAGTCACACTTCCATCCACCTGCAGCAGCAGCCTTTGGTTCTGGCTTACCAGCGCCACAGTTCTGACAGAACTTACCTGTGTTCTTAGCTCCACAAGCACATTCCCAAGCGTTAGCTGCTGCCTCTTCAGCTGCAGCTGCCTGAGCAGCCTCTTCCTTCTGAGCCTTCTGCTGTTCGCCCATAGCGTAGAGGTTTGAAACGTTCATACCTGTTCCACCACCAGCGTTCTGAGCAAAGCCCATTCCCATAAAGCCAGTCATAGCGCCAGCAGAGTTCTTTGCAGCATCCTGCATAGCCTGACCCTGAGCCTGTACGAGGTGAGCAGCACCCATAGAAGCATTCTGGAATACAGCAGTCTTCTGAAGAGTCTTAATCATGTCAAGGTCTTCCTTAGGAACTGTTACTGAACGGAATGAAACCTTTTCAAGAGTAATACCTCTGTGATTTCCCCATTCTTCAGCAAGAATTTCCTTGAGGGCATCTCTTACCTTTGTATTGTTAGCAATAATCTGGTTTGGTCTGATTTCTTCGTTTGAAAGCTCAGCAAATGCAACCTGAAGATGATTGATAAGGTCAGCCTTAAGGTCAGCTGAAATTACACTCTTGTTGTATTCGCTTTCAACGTTACCACATACGTTTGTATAGAAAAGAAGTGGGTTTGTAATCTTATATGTATAGTAACCGTTACATGTAAGTGTTACGTCTACGTCAAGACCGATTTTGTTGTCAACTACTCTGAATGGAATTGGTTCAGAAGTACCAAATGGGTTCTGAATGATTTCCTTTGTGTTGAAGTAGTAAACTCTCTGGTCCTTACCAGTGTCACCACCGTAAGTAAAACGTCTTCCGATAGCCTTGAATGTATCAAGAATACTTGTTCCGAGGCTGCCTGCAAAGATACTTGGTTCAGTTGATGAATTGTAAGTAAACTGACCAGGCTCAGCACAGACTTCAACAACCTTACCCTGTTCAACGATAATCATACACTGTCCGTCAGCAACAGCGATACCTGAACCGTTTGAAATAATGTTGTCGTTGCCCTTTGTATTTGAGCTTCTTGAAGTAATTTGTTTCTGACCCTTTGTTACCAACACGTCAGGAGCAAGTGCGTCACAGTAGAAAAATTCCTTCCACTGGTCAGCCAGAACGCCGCCTGCAGCACCGGTAATTGCCTTAATAAGTCCCATTATAAAACCCCTTTCAAATGAAATTTATTTTCTCCAAAAAAATTTGCATTTTTTCGCTTGAACGGGTGCTTCGCACCTTTGACTGCCTTTACGGCAGTCGGTTTGCTGTTCACAAACCCGTTCAAGCATAAGTATAACACAAACTTACAAAATAATCAAGAATTTTTCAGAAAATTTTAACGATTTTTACACCGTTTTCAGTTCAACTATTTCCAGAGTGTCCCCCGACACCTTAAAAGCCACCTCAAAATCCGAAAAAGGCATAACGTAAACCCTTTCGCTGTCCTCCTGATAGGCTGGTCTCGGGTCTTGCGAAAGGACTTCAAAAAGTCCGCTACGCTTTTCCTGTGGAATTTTTTCAAGCAAAGAATCCTCGCATTTCACCATAAGCCTGCCCTCTGATGTGGCAAGTGCAAAACCGTTTGTTGCGTCAGCCTTTGAGTCGCAGTATGGCAGGTATGGTTTTATGTCAAAAATCTCTGTGCCATTCATAAGGTCAGCCCCGGAAACGTAAAGGACAATGCCTTGCCTCTCGTCTGCCTCAACCTTTAAAAGCTTAACGCAGGACAAACCCACAGGATTAGGTCGGAACGGTGAACGTGTTGCAAAAACACCCATACGGGTATTCCCACCCAGCTTTGGAGGTCTTACAGTAGGGGTAAAACCCTCTCTGTCACTTTCTGAAAAATACCACAAAAGCCACAGATGTGAGTATTCCTCTATCCCTCGGAAAGCGTCAGGATTTCTGTATTTTTTGTGAAAAACTATTTTTGAAACCACATTTTCACACAAGCCACTCTGTCGTGGAATACCGAATTTTGTGGTGAAATCATTGTGGATTTTTGCGATTGACTCTATTTTAAGTTCCTTCATTTTAATGTACCCTTTCACAAGCTATGATTAAATTTTATAATTTCAAAGTCCTGTTGTCAAGAAAAATCTGTCATTTCAATAAAATTTTTCATAGCTTAAAAAAAATATTGAAATTCTGAATTTATTGTGCTATAATTTAAAAGGTTTCAACAGTTTAGTTTGTTGAAGTATTTTTTAAAACGAAGGCGGTAATTTTTATGACCATCAGAATCGGAATTATGGGCTATGGTAACCTTGGCAGAGGTATCGAGTGTGCAATTAAGCAGAATAGCGATATGGAGCTTGTAGCTGTTTTTACAAGACGTTCACCTGAAACTGTCAGAATCCTTACAGAAGGCGTTAATGTGTATCACGTTGATGACGCTATAAAAATGAAAAACGAAATTGACGTTCTGATTCTTTGTGGAGGAAGTGCAACCGACCTTCCAAAGCAGACAGTAGAATATGCAAAGTATTTTAATGTGGTTGACAGCTTTGACACCCACGCTAAAATCCCTGAGCATTTTGAAAATGTAAATAAAATGGCAGTTGAAAACAACAATGTAGCACTTATTTCAGCAGGCTGGGACCCTGGAATGTTTTCACTTAACAGACTTTATGCATCAGCTGTACTTCCACAGGGTAAGGACTATACTTTCTGGGGTAAGGGCATCAGCCAGGGACACAGCGACGCTATCAGAAGAATTGAAGGCGTTAAGAATGCAAAGCAGTATACTATTCCAAT
The DNA here is from genome assembly GCA_017451665.1 of Oscillospiraceae bacterium. Lineage (GTDB taxonomy): Bacteria > Bacillota > Clostridia > Oscillospirales > Ruminococcaceae > JAAZZIT01. The sequence continues at coordinate 7,182 of JAFTNX010000027.1, forward strand.
CGACTCAGCACTTGAAGCTGTAAGAAACGGAAGCGAGCCTGAGCTTACTACAAGAGAAAAGCACCTGAGAGAATGCTTTGTTGTAGCTGAGGAAGGCGCTGACCTTTCACGAATTGAAAATGAAATCAAGACAATGCCAAACTACTTTGCTGATTACGATACAACAGTGCACTTCATCACAGAGGAAGAGCTTCTCCGTGACCACAGTGGAATTCCACACGGTGGCTTTGTTATCCGTAGCGGTAAGACCGGTTGGAATGGCGAAAATACTCACGTTATTGAATACAGCTTAAAGCTTGATTCAAACCCTGAATTTACTTCTTCTGTAATCGTGGCATACGCAAGAGCAGTTTACAGAATGAAGAGCGAGGGAATGTGTGGTTGCAAGACTGTATTTGACATTGCACCTGCTTATCTTTCACAGATGACAGCTGAAGAAATGAGAAAAAATCTTCTCTAAAAAACAAAAAGGCTATCTGAACGGATAGCCTTAAAAATTTTTTCTAAACTATACTAAAAAAGTATTGATTTATTTTGAAATATATGGTATACTATTATTGAAAAGAAAAATAAATACTAAGGAGTGATAAAAATGGCAGTACGTTTTAACGAGAACAAGGAGATTGTTGAAAGCGTAAAGCAGGGACTTAAAGAAAAAGACGGATATTGCCCTTGTCGAGTGGGGAAAGCCCCTGAAAACAAGTGTATCTGTGAGGAGTTCAAAGCACAGATAGCTGACCCGGATTTTGAGGGCTACTGTCATTGTATGCTTTACTATAAATCAAAGGATTAGGAGGAATTTTAAATGAATGAAATCAGACTTGACAATCAGAATTTTGCTGATAAAATCTTAAAGGAAAACACAGTTGCGCTGGTGGATTTTTACGCTGACTGGTGTGGACCTTGTAAAATGGTAGCACCGATTATTGAGGAAATTGCCGAAGAATATGAGGACGTGGTTGTAGGAAAAATCAACGTTGATGAAAGCGTTGAGCTTGCTATGAAGTACAACGTTTCAAGCATACCGACAATTATAGCTTTTAAAAACGGCGTGGAAACCTCACGAATTATCGGTTACAGACCAAAGGCAGAAATCGAAAAACTGATTATGTAAACACAAAAAGCGTACAGACCTCTGTACGCTTTTATTTTAATAAATCTTCAAATTTAACATCAAGCACTTTTGAAAGAGCGATAAGCTCTATATCGGTTACAAACCTTTTCCCACACTCTATTCTCTGAATTGCATTTTTGTCTAAATCAAGTCCCACAAGCTGTAATCTGTCAGCAAGTTCACGCTGGGAAATCCTCATTTCTTTTCGTAAAACAGCCACGTTTTTTCCACAGATGTTGTTATTTCCGTCCTGGGTTTTGTTTATAAACATAAAATTTTCACCTCATTTTTGACATTTAGTGCTTGTCAATACGAAAATTATATGCTATAATATAGTAAAATATGACATTCAGTAAATGTCAAAAGGAGGAAATTTTATGGAAAACACGAAAAAATCTGGTTTAGCAGTCACCTCATTGGTATTAGGTATTATTGCTATTGCAACGTCATTTTTGCCTGTAGTTAATAACGGCTCTATTGTACTTGGCATTATTGCAGTAATATTCGGTTTGATTCCACTGTTTAAGAAAAAGTCCAAAGGAAAAGCAGTAGCAGGCATTATCTTTGGTGTTCTTGCAGTAGTATTTTCTTTTGCTTTGCAGGATATGTGGGGAGAGTCTTTAGACGAAATGTCAGGTGATGCTACTGACAAGATTTTGAAAAACGATTTAGATGTGGACATTGGCGAATTCACTATTATAGCCGATGAATATGGTATTTCCGAAGCATATCTTACTGTAATAGTAACAAACAAAAGTGACGAAACTAATTCATTCGATATTACAATTGGTGCAACAAACGAAAATGGAGAAAGAATTGATGAAGATTATATATCAATAAGTGAATTGAAACCAGGAGAAAAATCAAAGGAATATGTTTTTGAATACATTTTCAGTGAAGATGAAGCAGAAATTATGAAAAATGCAACTTTCAAGGTTATTGAAGCGTCAAAATACTAAAAGTTAACGGAGCGTAGATTTTTCTACACTCCGTTGTTTTTTTATATCCGTCGGCAAAGCCGACACCTTAAGTTGTCATATATCTCCCTTCAGGAGCTATGTGAATTGCTATCTTATTTGTCCGTTACCATTGATTAAGAATTTAATTGTAGTCAGTTCTTTCAGTCCCATTGGGCCTCTTGCGTGGAGTTTCTGAGTAGAAATTCCGATTTCAGCGCCAAGACCGAACTCCTCGCCGTCTGTAAATCTTGTGGAACAGTTTACATAAACAGCTGCCGAGTCAATCATAGACTGGAACTTTTCAGCGTTCTCAAGGTTTTTTGTGATGATACATTCGCTGTGACCTGTTGAGTATTTCTGAATGTGTGAAATCGCTTCGTCCACATTCTCAACAACCTTTACAGAAATAATATAATCAAGGAATTCTGTGTTAAAATCGTCGTCAGTAACAGGCACAACGCAGTCACCTAAAATTCTTGCTGTTTCTTCACAGCCACGGATTTCAACGTTGTGTTCGTCAAGCTTAGCCTTCATAAGTGGCAGGAATTTTTCAGCCACGCTCTTATGAACAAGACAGCTTTCGAGGGCGTTACAAACAGAAGGACGCTGTGTTTTTCCGTTGTCGGTAATGCTTACAGCCATATCCATATCGGCAGTTTCGTCAATGAAAATATGACAGTTTCCTGTGCCTGTTTCGATTACAGGAACAGTTGCGTTTTCAACAACTGAACGGATAAGACCTGCGCCACCTCTTGGAATGAGTACGTCGATGTATCCGTTTGCCTTCATCATCATTGTAGCAACTTCTCTTGAAGTATCACCTACAAGCTGAATGATATCCGGATTAAAGCCTGCGTTTTCAACTGCCTTACGCATAATTTCAACAAGCTTTTTATTTGAGTTGAAGGCTTCTTTTCCACCTCTTAAAATTACAGCATTTCCACTCTTTAAACAAAGTGCAGCAGCGTCAACTGTAACGTTAGGTCTTGCCTCATAGATAATTCCGATAACACCCATAGGAACTCTCACCTTTGTGATTTTCATTCCGTTAGGGCGAACAGAACCACCGTCGATTTCTCCCACAGGGTCCTGAAGCTTTGTTAAGTTTTCGCAAGCGTTGGCAATAGCGTTGATTCTCTTTTCGTCAAGGGCAAGTCTGTCCTGCATCGAAACAGACATACCTGCATTTTTAGCGTTGTTAAGGTCAATAGCATTAGCCTCTAAAATTTCGCCACAGCACTCACGGAGCTGTTTTGCAATTTCCATAAGAGCGTTGTTTTTCTTGGCAGTTGAGCAGGTTGCAATTTCACCCTTAGCTGCCTTAGCGTTAACGCCGAGCTGTTCGATATAATTCATAAAATCCCTCCGTTACTGTGCAAGAAAAACAGTACCTACCTGTTTTCCCTCAAAAATGTCATAGAGTTTCTTTGGATTGTTTCCGTTCATAATAACCATATCAATGCCTGCATTTACTGCAATTTCAGCTGCATTGATTTTTGTTCTCATTCCACCGGTACCAAGCTTTGAGCCTGCGCCACCTGCAAGCTCTCTGATTTCGTCAGTGATTTCAGGTACAAAAGGTATAAGCTGTGCATTTTCATTTTTGTGAGGGTCAGAGTCATAAAGTCCGTCAATGTCTGACATAATGATAAGCATATCAGCCTTTGCAACAGTAGCGATAATTGCACCAAGGCTGTCGTTTTCGCCCATTTCAAGTTCAAGCTCATCAATAGCTACCGTGTCGTTTTCGTTTACGATAGGAATAACGCCCTGAGCGATAAGTCTTTCAACAGCGTTTTCAACGTTCTTTCTTCTGTCCTCAAGAAGAATATATTTTGTAAGCAGAATCTGTGCCACTGTAAGTGAATAGTCAGAAAACAGCTTGTCATACATATACATAAGCTCGCACTGTCCGACAGCTGCACAAGCCTGCTTTGAAGGTGTGTCGGTAGGTCTTTCAACAAGTCCCAGCTTGCTCATTCCAAGACCGATAGCACCACTTGAAACAAGGATAATTTCCTTTCCGCTGTTCTGCAAATCAGCAAGTGTCTTAACAAGCTGTTCAACTCGTCTTATGTTAAGCCTGCCTGTTTTGTGAGTAAGGGTTGATGTGCCAACCTTTACTACTATTCTTTTTTTATCTGTAAAATCCTTCACAAAAATTCCTCTTTTCAAATTATTTATTCACCACATTCTGAGGGTTTCCGTCAATGTAGCATTTTATGTTTTCACAAACAACCTCCAAAAGTCGCTCTCTTGTTTTCTTTGGCGCCCATGCAATATGAGGTGTGATTGTGCAGTTTTTCGCTCCCCTCAGAGGGCAATCCTCTCTCATCGGCTCAAAGGTGATTACGTCAACACAAGCGTGTGCAATAACGTCGTTATTAAGAGCGTCAGCCAAATCCTGCTCGTTTATCACTCCACCTCGTGAGGTATTCACAAGGAGAGCTGTGTTTTTCATCTTGCTTAAAGTATCCTTATTGATAAGCTCCTTTGTATCTTCATTCAAAGGACAATGAAGTGTAACCACGTCACTTCTTTTTAAAAGCTCGTCAAGTGAAACAGCCTCAACTCCTGCCGAAGTAATTTTTTCCTTAGTCCTTGAATAAGCAATAACATTCATTCCAAAAGCCTTTGCTATTTCGCTTACCTTTTTTCCGATATCCCCGAAACCGATAATACCAAGCGTCATTCCACTGATTTCCTGAATAGGAATGTAAAAGTAAGAAAACAGCTTGTAATTAACCCAGTCGCCACGCTGTACTGTTTCGTTGTATTCGGAAATTCTGTTGAAGTAATTTAAAATAAAAGCAAAAACGTGCTGTGCAACAGAGTCGGTTGAATAGGCAGGCACGTTACACACAACAGCACCGTGTCTTTTTGCAGACTCGGTATCAACGTTATTGTAGCCCGTAGCAAAAAGTCCGACATATTTTAAGTTTCTGCATTTTTCAAAAACCTCGTCAGTAATAAGACATTTGTTACAGATAACGCCGTCAGCGTCACCTATTCTGTCAGCTACATCTTCGTTTTTTGTATATCCGTAAATTTCAGTTTCACAAAGGGCGCTTATCCCCTCGAGAGAAACATCGCTTTTTGAAACTGTTTCGCTGTCAAGAACAACTATCTTCACAAAAAGTCCTCCAATAAAGTTAAGGATTTTTAAATCCGTTTGTCATAGCCTCGCCGTCAGCCTTGCCCTTTTCCATTTCAGCAAGCTGTTTTTTTCTTTCCATAGCCATTTTCTGCTGTTTTTTGTAATTCCACTGTGAAACAAACGCCATAACAAGCAGAATGATTTCTGCAACAGCGATAGCAAGAATAACATAATCCTGTGTAAAAAACTGTGTCATAAGTGTCAAATCAACAGCGATAAGAAGATAAATATAATAGTTGATTTTCTTTCTCTGATACTGAACAATGTAAAGTGCTGTTGCAATAACACAAAACAAAATGTGTGCCACAAGAGGCAGTGGTGCGTGAACATTCTGTATATTGTTGTTTGAAAATACGCTAATCATATCCAATATAAAAACTTCCCTTCTGAAAGTAAATTTTTCACATACAAAATCAGTATACCACATTTTCTTGTGATTTTCAATAGCTATACAAGAATTTTACACAAGTGTGAGAACGTTCTCAAATTGTTAATTGACATACAATTTCAATAGTGCTAAAATTTAATTGACATCATTTTATTAAGGGGACTTTTTTATGTCAGAAAGACAATTTTTAAATAGAGCCGTGGCATTTTTGTGTGCCGGAATTTTAAGCGTTTCTTCATTTTGTGTTACAAACGCTTTTGCTGAAAATATTGAAATTTTTGAAGAAACCATCACTGAAAATACCAAAAGAACTCCACGAGAGCTGTTGAAGCTCACACTTGACTACTGCGAAACCTTTGATTATTCAAGATATCAGGGTGAAACTGTGGAACAGCTTTTTTCTGAACTTGTAAAGGCGCAGGAGCTTTATGAAAATGAGCTTGCAACCGACGAGGAGCTTACAAAAATGCGTGCTGACCTTGAAAAAATCAAGGCAAATCTGCTTTTTAACGATACACGCACTCCTGAAAACCCAATGCCTTTCAGATTTTTAACAGGCGACGAGCTTATGGCTGAAATGGGCGTGGGAATTAACCTTGGAAACACAATGGACGGTCATTCAAACCTTATGCCAAATGAAACAAGCTGGCAGTCGGTAAAGACCACCAAGGAATACATAACTGCACTTCACGACGCAGGCTTTAACACAGTAAGAATTCCTGTGACCTGGGGACAGATGATTGACAAAAACAACGGCTACACAATCAACGCTTCATGGATAAGCAGAGTTCAGGACATTGTTGACTACTGTATTTCACAGGATATGTACGCTATCATAAACGTTCACCACGACGGCGCTGAACAATCGGGCTGGCTGAGAGTTTCAGCAGAGGACATTGACAAGGTTTATGAGCAGTATGAATATGTGTGGAGAAATATTGCCGAATACTTCAAGGATTATGACGAGCATCTTATTTTTGAGTCCATGAATGAAATCACCTGTATGGAGGGTGACGATAAAAATTCAGCTGAAGCTATCGACTACGATACTCCGATTATTGTAAACTTAAATCAGATTTTCGTGAATGTTGTACGTTCAACAGGCTCAAACAACAGACACCGCTGGCTTGCTGTTGTGGCACACTACGCCAATAGTGGAAACCATAAGGAGTTTACACTCCCGACAGACAGCTATAACGGTGACAACAGACTTATGTTTGCAGCCCACATCTACAAGGCGAATACAAACGTTGAATGGACTTATGACGAGGTTTATCAGGTTGTAAACAACCTTAAAATTATGGCTGACAAGTTTGATATTCCGATGTTTTTGGGTGAATACGGAAACAGAACCCAGAAACAGGACGGAACGGATACAGGCTATAACGATGTTGCAAGAGCGTATTTTTCTGAAATTGTCCACAGAGCCTGCAAAACGGCAGGAGTTGTGCCTGTTGTGTGGGACCAGGGACACGGTGAAGACCCACTTGAAACAGGGCTTTTCACCTATTTTGACAGACACACAAACAAGCCACTTTTCAAGTCAATAACCGACGCTATGATGCGTGGAACTTTCCTTGAAAGCAGTGAGCTTAACAACAACTGGGATTACAGCGACATTGTTTCAAATCCAAAAATTGTGCCTTTCAAATCGGTTGAAATCAAAGAAACAATTATAAATATGGAGCTTGGTGGAAGCTATGACATAAGCTATACTTTAAACAAGCCATCAGGCTGTAATGACGTTCTTTTGTGGAAAACCTCCGACTCTGATATTGCTACTGTCTATAACGGAAAGATTTTTGCACAGGCGCTTGGAAAAACTACCATTACTGCCTTTTCACAAAACGGAAAAGCAAAGGATACAATAGTTATAAACGTTGTGCCACCTGCTGAAATTATCCCTGCAACAAGTATTATGTGCGACGATATTTTTGTAGTGCCCACAAAAAGAGCATACCTGAGCCCAACAGTTTCACCTGCTGACGCTGACGATACTGTAACATACAAGTCCTCCGACGAAAGTATAGTTACAGTAAACGAAATGGGTAAGGTCGTGGGACTCAGAGAGGGCGTTGCTTACGTTACAATAACTGCGTCAAGTGGCGTTACCAAAAACGTCAAGGTAACAGTCTGCGACTCGGTTATTCAAAACGAAATCAACCTTTCGCTTCACATTTATTACAACGACCACGACAAAGAATACTATGAAACCGATACGGGCGAAAGCGTAAATATCACAGGCGACGGACAGTATACCCTTAGCTTTGATGTGAATAAAGACCTTTCAAAGTACGGACAAAAAACTGGTATTACTTCTCTTAATAATGTTCAGCTTATCACAATAAGAGATAGCGACGTTTCGGAGGCATTGACAAAATACTCCTCAACCTCAAAGGGTGTTAAAATCCGTTACGACAGCATTAAGGTGAATGGCATTGAAATAGCACTTTCAGACAGCGAATTTATTTCTGCTATGAAGGGCAAGGTTTTTGACACTCAAGGCCCTGTTAATGCAAAGGACGGCTCGGTTATTATGGGAATAGAAAATTCCGTTGAGGACTGTGTTTCATTTGCAGAAATTGAAAACCCACAGACAATTGAAATCACCTTTACCCTTAAAGATGTTTCTTTTGAAAAATCAGAGGCAAAGGCTGTTGAGTCACCTGCCGAAAAGCTGACGCTTTCAGAGAACAAGGTTGAAATCCCTGCTGTAAGCTATGAAAAGAAGCTTGAAATTTCAGTAAATCCAAAAAATTCAAATTCTGTTGTGTATCTCTATTCTCACGACGAAAGCACGGTCTTCATAAAAGACAGTGGAAAAACTCCAGATGAAAAGGGCAAAGTTACCTTTACTCTTTGTGGAATAAAGGCAGGAAAAACAACCGTTACTGCAATTTGTGAAAACGGAGTTACCATTGATTTTGAAGTTACAGTCTGCAACGTAACCCCTGACGAATACGAAAAACAGCAGGCTATCAAGCGTACAATCAAGGTAGCAGGAGTTGTTGCAATAGGACTTGTGTCCCTCACAACAGTTTCACTTATAATCAGAGCAATCGTTAAAAAAGCAAAAAAGAAAAAATCACAGAAAAATACTGAAAAGTAACGCAAAACAGCTGTAAAGCCTAAAAACTTTACAGCTGTTTTTTAGTTGTTTTTGTGGGATTTTACGCCGAAATCGGCGCATAACGTTCAGAACCGATTACTTCAAGCATTACCTTGTATGGTGACATATCACCACTTGTTACCATAGAAAAAATTCTTGTTGTGCAGCCTGAAACAAGTGCCACACCCTGCTCGT
>JAFTNX010000028.1 GCA_017451665.1 Oscillospiraceae bacterium
GTCAATAAAATCCCAAAAACTTCTACTATATGCACAAATAATCCCACTGATTTTATGCTATTAAGTCACCAAAACAAAAACCACCTATATAAGTACTGATAACACATTGTGTTATCAACATAAACTTAAATAAAGGAGTTTTGTTACACTCTTATTCAATTATTCTCTGTTTTCGACAATTTTCACCATTTCTTTTCGTGCATCTTTAACAGACCAATCGCAGTCTGTAAGTATAATGTCAACTAATACCTCATCGACTTTAAATGCCATAGAAAAGTTATTATCATTATCAAAAAACAAACATTCAACATTATCAATTATAATAGACTCAGGTTCGACATCTGCATCAAAATTAACAGTTCCACCCTTGGTTTGAATTATAACAAGGTTAATTTCACCGTTTAAATATACTCTGCGTTTATAATGATTATAATCTTCAAGGAAATCTACTTCAAATCCTTTCGGAATATAATTAAATTCAAAAAATCCGTCGTCATTTTTTGGGTTATCATCAGTAGTTGCACTCGTACTATCCTTATTAAATATAAGATTCAGAAGATGAACATGCGAGCCTGTTGCTATTGTTACTGATACTGTTCCCACAAGAATTACTACAAGTATACAAGCTGCTATTCTCATATACATTTTGTAATTATGCTTTTTCTTCTTTTTGAGTTTCAAATCAGAATCGGTGAATTCTTTGTCAGGATTTTCGAACAATGACATTACTTTTTCTGATTTTTCAATATCGCTGTAAGCTTCTCTGTTATTTTCAAATTCAATAACTTCCGAAACATCTATGCTGGTTGCGTTTTTTACAACGGTCTTAACTAACAAATCTTCATAGATTTCTTTATCGTTCATTGTTCTTCATCTCCTTCTGCACAAGTTTTATCAATCTCTTTTTTGCCCTTGAGATTTTTGTTCGGGTAGCTCCTTCTTTAATATGTAATATCTTCGAAATTTCTGATATTTCCATATCCTCATAAAAATACATCAGAACAAGCTGACGGTCTGCCACCGAAAGCTTATTCATACAGCTTCGTGAAAGCTTTTTATCCTCATTTATAATAATAACCTGCTCCGGGGTTACTTCCTCGCAGACAGGCAACTCTTCGTCGTCGCCAAAATTACGGACAGAAATTTTCTTTTTGTTTTTGAGATAATCGATACCTGTATTTACAATTATCTGACAAATATAAGCAACCTGCTCGTTTTGCTCAAGAGAGGTTATTTTGTCGGTATTCTTCAGAACCTTTACAAAAGAGTCGTGAAGAATATCGTCGGCTACGTCGTTATCTGTAACAAGCATAGTTGCCTTTTTATGAAAAAGCGGATAGTATTTATCATAAATTTCGGCAATCAGCTGTTTGTCATTGGGTGCCATTGATGTCAACTCCTTAAAGTGGATTTATTCCACGCTCATTTTATCACTTTCGCCCTGTTATGTCAACACAGCCCTTGATTTTAACGCTGTCAAGCTAAAAGCCTTTACAATAAAATAGATTTAAAATATGATATTCTGATTAAAAATATGATATAAAATTTAAATTCTGGCTGTTACAATAAATTCAAAGGATGGTGTAATGTATGAAGAAATTTGAGGGTTTTGAAAAGGGCATAAATTTCGGAGGCTGGCTTTCACAGTGTAACTACTCTGACGAACACCTTGAAAACTTTATCGTTGAAGCTGATTTTAAAAAAGTCAGTGAGTGGGGAGCTGACCACGTCAGAATTCCTGTTGACTATAATATTTTTCAGACCGAGGACGGAGAGTTTATTGAAAAAGGCTTTTTGTATGTTGACAAGGCTTTTGAGTGGTGTAAAAAATACAAAATCCGTATGATTCTTGACCTGCACAAAACAATCGGATTTTTCTTTAACAAGGCTGACAACGTAACAGGATTTTTTGAAAACGAAGTTTTTCATGGGTATTTTTATAAGCTGTGGGAAGAGTTTGCAAAGCGTTATGGAAAATACAGCGACACAGTTGCATTTGAGCTTTTAAATGAAGTTACCGAGCCGTCTTACAGCGAAGTGTGGAACAAGGTTTCAAGAAATGCAATTGAAATTATCAGAAAGCACACCAAGGATACAAAAATAGTTATCGGTGGTTATTGGAATAACTCCATTGACGCACTTAAGGACCTTGAAATGCCTTATGATGAAAATGTAGTTTATACATTCCACTGCTACGACCCGTTTATTTTTACACATCAGTCAGCTTATTGGGTAGAGAATATGCCAAGCGATTTCAGAATTGACTATCCTGGTGATATTTCTGTTTATCAGAAGAAGATTTATGAGCTTGGCTTTGACTATATGCAGAATTACGACCACATTAAAACTGAAACCTTCACAAGCAAGTATTTTGAAGATAAATTTATGAATGCTGTAAAGCTTTGTGAAGAAAGAGATGTTGCACTTTATTGTGGCGAATACGGTGTTATAAATCTTGCAGATTCAAAGAGTACATTAGAATGGTACAAGGACATCAACAAGGCATTTGTAAAATACGGAATTTCAAGAGCCTGCTGGTCTTACAGAGGTGTTGATTATGGTCTTGATGATGTTCATATGTCAGACGTAATTGACGAACTTAAAAATTATATTTGATTATATTGGTTTTCATAAACTTCCTTTTTCAGCTCCACCTACTTCACAAGGTGGAGTTGTTTTTTGTGTGAAAATATTCACAAGTAGAAAAAATATGAAATCACGTTAAAATAACGACATAAAGATTAAATATCTGATATATACGATTAAATTTATGTTTTATAATTTAGATGTAAACAAAAACTTTTGACAGTCGTGCGTTAAAACTGTCAGTATTCTACAATATTTGAGGAGGAATTATTATGAAATTCAGAAAAATCTTTGCAGCTCTTGCAGCAGCAACAATGGCAATCACAATGACTGTTTCAGCATCAGCTGAAAACCTCAGCGAAGTTATGAAGCCGGAAGACGAAGGCTACTATTCAATCGGTGCTATGGGTTACTTTATGAGCCAGGAATACAACTGGAATCAGGGTGACTGGGCAGGTATCGACGCTGACGGAAAAATTTCAATGACTTACAACATCAACGAAGTTTTTGCAGGCCCTATCGGTTCAGGAACACTTGGCGAAATGGGTATTATGGTATGTAATCTCCCTGCTGACGTTGAACTTGAAGTTGCTGTTCTTTCAGCTACATTCACACCAAAGGGAAGCGACGAGGCTATCGACCTTACATCAATCCTTAACGGACGTACACTTATTCACCCAACAGGCGAAGAAGCTCCAAGATTTTATGTAAGACCACTTGCTGACGAAGAAACAGGCAAGGTTGCAACTCCTGAAGTTGAAGGCTGGGACGTAGCCGGTGCATTCAAGGGTGGCGAACTCAAGATTGAACTTTCATTCAACGACGCTGACATCGCAGCAAGACCAGAACTTCCAAAGGAAGAAGAAAAGCCGGTTGAAACACCTGACGACAATACAGACACAGGCTTGGGCTCAATTGCTCTCGTAGGTCTCGCAGTTTCAGCAGCAGGCGCAGTAGCTTCAAAGAAGAGAAAGTAATTAACATTCATAAATTAAGGGGGTACCTTAAATGAAAGCAAAGAGAATTTTAGCTTTTTCTCTTGCACTTGCAACAGCACTCAGTGCTTTTGGTTGTGGCAAGGATGACGAAAATAAAAAGACTACTACTACCGAGCCTAAGAAACTCGAATCACATCAGCAGGAACAGCTTGACAATCTTGCTGAAAATATGGAAAACGTAAGACAGCTTGAAAGCTCAGAAATCGACTGGTTCTCATTCTGGGATATTAATCCGACAGAAGCAGAAGATAAGGAAATCGGTGCTGACCTTGCACTTTTCCAGACAAAGTATAACGGAAAAATCAACTACATTCAGACAACTTGGGAAAAGAAGTTTGACGACCTTGCTGCACTTGTTCTTTCAAACAATGCACCTGACTTTATCGGCGCAGACGATATGGATATTTTCCCTAAGTGTGCAATCAAGGATATGATTATTCCGATTGACGATTACTTTGATTTGGACGACCCATTGTGGGAAGGTACAAAAGAATCTGCTGACAAGTTTGAATTCCAGGGACATCACTATGTATCAGTTATCAGAAATGACCCTTCATACATTGTAATCTACAACAAGAATACAATCGAAGAAAACGGTCTTGATGACCCTGCACAGCTTTTTGCTGACGGCGAATGGAACTGGGATACATTCAGTGAGATGTGTATCGAATTTACCAACCCTGATGAAGACAAGTACGCACTTGACGGCTGGTACTACGAAAAGGCATTTTTACAGTCATCAGGCGTTCCGCTTATCGGAATTGAAGACGGCGACCTTGTAAATAACATCTATTCAGAAACTCTCGCAGACGTAAACAATATGATGTACGACCTCCAGAAGAATGGCGTTGTTTATCCAAAGCACGACCACGGCTGGCAGCTTCGTGGAAACCTCGAAGGTAACGGAATCGGTTCAGGTCTTACACTTTTCTATCCAATCGGTCTCTGGGCTATCGAACAGCCACCTTCAAAGACTGAAGTTTACGGTGACATCGCAGCAGGCGAAGTAATGTTCGTTCCTGTACCAAACAGCGCTGAAAGTGATGCTGCTTACGTTCCATCAAGAGTACACGCATTCTGCCTCGTTAAGGGTGGTAAGAATCCAGAAGGCGTTGCAGCTTACCTTGACTGTGCAAGATACTGTGAAATCGACAATTCAACTGCTGAAATCACACTTGAACAGCTTACTAAGGACTATGGCTGGACACAGGAAATGATTGATATGAGAGATACAATCTATGAGATGTCTGCTGAAAACCCTGTATTCGACTTTGAACAGGGCGTGTCTGCTGACCTTAACTCAATCTGTGATACAGCTATCAGAGGAACAATGAATCCTCAGGAACAGAAGACATGGACTTCAGTTGTAGAAGCTAATGCAGGCTCAATTGATTATCTCCTCAAGGAAGCTATGGATTCTATGGTTAAAAACTAAACTCCTCCACATTTACTAAGAAAATATTCCTTGCCTTATGGGTGAGGAATATTTTTGAATATGAGGAATTTTGTGTTTACAAGAAGTGAAATTTATGTTAAAATCTATTTAAGGAGGGGAAGGATATGAATATTTCAAAAGAGCTTTCTGACAGAGAGTTTTTACAGCGTGAATACGATTATCATCATTCACCTTATCAGCAGGAGCTGGAATTTTATTCGGCTGTCTGTGCAGGGGATGAGGAGCTTGTGAATAAGCTTTTTACACCTGTGGGAATTGAGTCACACGGTAAGCTTAGCCGTGACCCTCTGACAAATGTGAAATATCATTTTGTTGTTACTATTGCTATGCTTACAAGATTTTGTATGGAAGCAGGTATGACTCCCGAAAAAGCCTATACCATAAGCGATATTTATATAAGCAAGCTTGACGACTGCCGTGAAATCGATGTTTTAAGAGAAATTCATTATGAGGCTGTTATGTATTACACAAAGGAATGTAAAAAAATGGCTTCAAAAACAGCTTATTCAAAGCACGTTCTTATGGCAGTTGACTATATTTATGAGAATATTTACAGCGGAATTACCATTCAGGAAATTGCAAAACAGCTTAAACTCACACCCCAGTATCTTTCAAAGCTTTTTAAAAATGAGGTAGGAATAAACATTTCCGAATTTATAATGGCAAAGCGCATCGAGGCTGCTGAAAATATGCTGAGATATTCAGAATATACCCCACTTGATATCGGAAACTACCTTTCCTTTTCATCACACAGCCATTTTATTTCTGCATTTAAAAAGAAAACGGGAATGACTCCACGACAGTATCGTGAGCTTCATTTCAGGTCAAAATGGGGTTAGTTAAATAATTGTTATTCACATTAAATCTGTGATATAAATACCCGTATTTTTGTATTATACTTAAAGTAGAAATTACGGGAGGTAATGGCTATGAAAAAACTCTTTGTTATATTGGTGGCGTTTTGTATGACACTTTCTGTTACTGGTTGTGGGGCTGATAAAAAGGACGAAAAGGATACCACAACAAAAACTACTACTACAACAGTGACTACAACTGCCGAAACCGAAAAGCCAGAGGAAGAACTTTTCTTTGAAACACTGTTTAAAAAAGGTCCTTCACCTGACTGGCACATGGCTGCAGGCTGGTCAAATGGCGCACCTTTTGACTGTATCTGGAGTGAAAACTGCGTCAAGTTTGAAGACGGAGTTTTGAAGCTCAAAATCGATAAGATTGTTGAAGGTCAGTATCGTGGTGGCGAATACAGAACAAACGATATGTACGGTTATGGTCTTTACGAGGTTGAAATGAAGGCTATAAAGAATGTGGGAGTTGTTTCGTCGTTCTTTACCTATACAGGGCCTTCCGACAACAACCCTTGGGACGAAATCGACATTGAATTTTTAGGCAAGGACACCACAAAGGTGCAGTTTAATTACTACACCGACGGCGTTGGTGGCCACGAATATATGCACGACCTTGGATTTGATGCGTCAGAGGATTTTCACAAGTACGCTTTTAAATGGGAAAAGGACAAAATTACATGGTACGTTGACGGACAAGAAGTTTACAGCGCAACTGAAAATCTACCTTCAACACCTGGAAAAATTATGATGAACGCATGGAACGGTGTAGGCGTTGACGGCTGGCTTGGAAGATTTGACGGCACAACCCCTCTTACTGCTGAATATAAAAGCGTTAAATTCACCCCGATTGAAAATCTGTAATAAAAATTCCACAGCATATGTTGGATAGACACAGAGAAGTATATTATATGAATTTATCGTGGGAAACCTTTCTGAAGAAAGGTTGTCCCCCGAGCCCCTTTCCAAAGACTTTTAACGTAAAATCCCATATAGGGCTTGAACCCTATATGGGATTTTAAATTGAAAGTTTTAGGAAAAGAGTTTGAGGAATAACCCTTTTTCAAAAGGGTTTTCCTCAATAGGTCCGTGTAATACTCCTCTGTGTCCACCCACCTTATGTCGTGGAATTTTTTATTTCCTA
>JAFTNX010000029.1 GCA_017451665.1 Oscillospiraceae bacterium
ATACTGAATCAAATATCAGCTTTGTTCCTATGCCAAAAAACACTCTTGACGGGAATAAAACATACCATATCGGCTCAATAATTGAAGGCTATCTTCTCTGTGCAGATGCACCTAATCCAGATGCATTCAAGGCTTTTGTTAGCTGTGCAAGAGCTTGTGCAATTGATGAAAAAATTCAGCTTGAAAAAGACGCTTTCAGAATAGAATCGTATGGCTGGACCAACGAAATGAACGGAATGTATCATATTATAAAGGATATGGCACTTGAAAACCCTGTGTTTGAAATGTACAGAGCGATTTCTGATGATGCCACAAGCACTTTTGAGCAAATTACAGGAACAACAATGTGGGATTTTGTAATTGAAAAAAGAACGTGGAATGACGTTATAAAGGACTATAAACCTACTGTTGATAAGTTTGTTGACGATGTGAATCAAACGCTTGAATAAACGTAAAGCCCTGTTCTTAAAGAGCAGGGCTTTTGGCTTTTTATATTTGTCGGATTTTGTCGAAAAATAAAGAACTATAATATATTGATTTATAATGTAAAAAGTGGTAAAATACAAATATCAGGAAAATACCAAACAAATGTTTGATTTACTGTACAGATTAACGGACTGTATGTGTGTTAAAATGTAAAAAAGCAAAATAAAAAGCCTTCCTCAAAAGAGAAAGGCTGTAAGTTCAAAAAAATGCACACACTGTGCTAAACGACTAGCGAATGATTTCGATAAAATCTTATTTGAACTCGTAGTGTAAATTTATAGGGTAGTAAATCCTATGAACATAGAATATCACATAAATGGAGGTTTGTCAAGTGGTTTTGAAAAATAATTATTTAGGTTTTGATATCGGAACTGATTCCGTAGGGTGGGCTGTGTCAAACAGCGAATACAAGATTTTAAGATATAAAGGGAATATGATGTGGGGTGTGAATCTTTTTGATGCTGCATCTCAGGCTGCTGAAAGAAGAGGATTTCGTACTGCACGTCGTCGTCTTAACAGAAAAAAGCAGCGACTCTCTATTTTAAAAGATTTCTTTTGTGATGAAATTTCAAAAGTTGATGAAAAATTCTTTGACAGACTTCTTGAATCTTCGCATATGCCAGAGGACTGTGAAAACAGAAAATATAATATTTTCTTTGATGATAAGGACTATACCGATAAGGAATACAACAAGCAGTATCCTACTATTCATCACCTTATATGTGAACTTATGGATAACCCTGAGCCACACGACGTAAGACTTGTTTATCTTGCTTGTGCATATATTCTTGGTCACAGAGGTCATTTTCTTTCGGAAGTTGACAAGGATAAAATCTCTGATGTTCTTGAATTTAAACCTCTTGCTGATGAATTTTTTGAGTACTTTACTTCTTTGGAAACCGACGCTCCTTTTGAGCAAAATGATGATGTTTTTTCTGAAATTCTCAAAATGAAAAAGGGCATGTCTGTTAAAGAGGCTGAATTTAAAACCCGTTTCTTTAATGGAAAGAAGATTTCTCAGCCTGAGGAATATCCTGTTGATATTTCTGTGCTTGTAAAGTTTATTTGTGGTGGAACAATTGCTCTTTCAAAATTATTTATGAATGATAGCTATGAAGAGCTTGAAAACAATAAGGTTACAGTTTCGTCAGCTGATTTTTCGGACAAGCTTGAAACTCTTGCGAACGACCTTGAAGAAAGCGATACACAACTGCTTTTGATTGTGAAAAAACTTCACGACTGGTCACTGCTTGTGGATATTCTTAACGGCGAAAGTGAAATTTCCAAAGCTAAGAAAAAGGTTTATGAAACTCACCAGAAAGACCTTGCTGACCTTAAAATGCTTTGCAGAAAATATCTTTCAAAGAATGATAATAACGAAATTTTCAGACTTCAGAATGATAAGCCGAACTATGTCAAGTACACTAAAAATATCAAAAGTGCAATAACTCCAAAGAAACCTGAAAAGTATTCTTCTTGTAACCAGGAGGATTTTTGTAAGTTTGTAAAGGGGTATATTTCAAAAATAACACCTGATGAAAATGACACGGAAATTTATAACCGAGTTATGGAAAAGCTTGAAACAAATACTTTGTGCCCGAAACAGGTAACTTCTGACAACAGAGTTATTCCGTATCAGCTTTATTACTATGAACTTAAGAAGATACTTGATAATGCAAGTCGTTATCTTGATTTTCTGAATGTAGCTGATGAATACGGAACTGTCAGGGATAAGATTTTACAGACAATGCTCTTTAAAATTCCGTATTATGTTGGACCTCTTGTTTCAAGTGATAAGAGCGAATTTGCGTGGTTTGAACGTAAAGCGGAAGGTAAAATTACTCCTTGGAATTTTGAAGAAAAGGTTGACCTTGATAAGAGCGAAGATAAGTTTATCTATAATATGACAGCTAAGTGCTCATATCTTGTGGAAGAAGATGTACTTCCTAAAAATTCACTTCTTTATTGTGAATATACTGTTCTTAACGAGATAAATAATCTTAAAATCAACGGTGAAGAAATTCCTGTTGAGGCAAAGCAGTCAATTTATGAGAAGCTTTTCAAAGAAAAACGTAAGGTTTCCGTAAAAATGATTAAGAATTTGCTTAAAATCGAGAATTATTTTGATGATAATAAGGATAATCTCAGTGGAATAGACACAACTATAAAGTCATCACTTAAATCATATCACGACTTTAAAAGGCTGTTGAATGCAGGTGTACTTAATGAAAGTGATGTAGAAAGCATCATTGTAAGACTTACTGTTTCAACTGACAAACCGAGAATAAAAAAGTGGATAAAGGAAAATTACCCACAGATTCCTAAGGAAGATGTAAATTATATAGCAGGTCTTAATTATAATGATTACGGCAGATTGTCAGAAAAACTGCTCACCGGAATTTTTGAAACTGACAAGAAAACAGGAGAAACAACTGGTGAGAATATCATTACTAAAATGTATAACACAAACATGAATCTTATGCAGATTTTAGCTGATGATATGGGATATAAACACGTTATTGATGCTATAAATAAAGAATACTATTCAGTACATCCAAAAAAGCTTGATGAAAAACTCAAGGCGATGTATATTCCTAATGCAGTAAGACGTTCAGTACTCAGAACTCTTGACGTTGCTAAGGAACTTAAAAAGGTCCTTAAAGAACCTCCTGCAAAAATCTTTATTGAAATGGCAAGAGGCGAGGGTGAAACCAAAAAGGGAAGTCGTACAAAATCAAGACGTGAAAAACTCATGGAACAGTTCAGGAACGCAAAAAGCTTTGTTTCAGCTGAAGAAATCAAAGCTCTTGAAAACAGACTTGAAGGTTTGTCAGACAGCGAACTGAGAAGTGAAAAGTATTATCTGTACTTCAATCAGTTTGGCAGAAGTATGTATTCAGGTAAACCAATCAACTTTGAGGAGCTTGGCGTAAGCAAGCTGTATGACATTGACCATATTTACCCACAGTCAAAGGTCAAGGACGACAGTATTGACAATAAGGTGCTTTGTCTTTCGGAAGAAAACGGATTTAAAAAGGATAATTATCCTGTGCCTGATACATTCAGAAAAGAAATGTCAGCTTTCTGGAAAAATTTATTTGATAAAGAGATTATTTCTGAAAAGAAGTATAATCGCCTTACGAGAGCTACACGTTTTACAAATGATGAGCTTTCAGGATTTATCAACCGTCAGCTTGTTGAAACAAGACAGTCAACCAAGGCAGTAGCACAGCTTCTTGGTGAAATATTCCCTGAATCTGAAATTGTCTATGTAAAGGCAGGACTTGCGTCTGAATTCAGACACGAATACGAACTGTTAAAATGTCGTGAAATCAACGACCTTCATCACGCAAAGGACGCATACCTCAACATCGTAATGGGAAATGTTCACGACGTCAAGTATACTAAAAATCCTATGAACATCATTAACAGAGGTGAGCAGTATTCCCTTAAATTAAAATCACTTCTTGGACATAACATTGAACGAAATGGAGTCAAAGCATGGCATCCTGAAACTTCCTTTAAAACTGTCCGTGAAATGATGTCAAAGAACAGCATAAGATATGTTAAGTATTCTTATGTTAAAAAAGGAAAATTATATAATGTACAACCTCTGGCACATTCAAATACGTTGGTACCATTAAAGAATAATTTATATGTCACCAAGTATGGTGTGTATAAATAGCCGTCTGTTTATTATTTTTAATTGATTAATTGCAAAGGAATAGGTAATATTATAGTTCCTGTTAGAATTATGGATGCCCAAAAATTTGAGAGCGATATTGCTTTTGCAAAAGAGAATGTTTATGAAACGCTTTCTAACATATTGACGAGAAAGAATTATGAAAGAATAACCGTCAATGATATTGAATTTCCTTTTGGTAATAGAAAAATTAAGACCAATACATTAATTGAAGCCGATGGATTTAGATTTAATCTTTGTAGTACATCGCAACTTGGGTGCTACATAATTTTTTCATCTGCAGTCCCTGTTGTAATGGACAGAAAATATGAGGACTACGCTAAGCGTATTTCAAGCTTCAACGAAAAACGTAGAACTATG
>JAFTNX010000030.1 GCA_017451665.1 Oscillospiraceae bacterium
ACGAAAAACTCCTTAAAAAAATCCCTGACGAAAAGTATGATTTCATCTGTTTTACGGGGGATTTAATCAGCAGAAACGAAACGGAATTTGATAAAAAAATCAGCTTTATGAAAAGCCTTTTAAAAATCGCACCTGTGTTTTTTGTTAACGGAAATCACGAGGCAGAGGCTTATGAAAAATACGACGTTTTAAAAAAGGAGCTTTTAAAAATCGGTGTATCTATCCTTGACAACGACAGCGTGATTTTAAAAAATGGCGAAGAAAACGTAATTTTAGCAGGTTTTTCTTCAGAAAAAAGATTTTTCAGAAACGATAAAAACGGTTTTTCTGACCTTTATAGGATTGACAGCGACTATTTAAGACAAAAGCTTGGTGAAAAGAAAAAAGGCTACACTATTCTGCTTTCACATTCACCGTTTTTCTTTGAGCAGTACGCAGAATGGGGCGCTGACCTTACCCTTTGCGGACACGTTCACGGAGGTGTGGTAAGACTGCCTTTTGTGGGTGGTGTGCTTTCGCCTGAAAGAAAATTCTTCCCGAAATATGACGGTGGAATTTATGAAAAAAATGGCAGAAAAATGATAGTTTCAAAAGGACTTGGAAAGCTCAGGCTTTTTAATCCGTCAGAAATTGTGGTTATAGATATTAAAAAGGGGTGATTTTGTGATTGTTAGTGAAGAAATGAACGAAAGACTCCCTTTTTTGCGTGAAAAAACTGCAAAGCTGACACTTTCGCCGGGCTGTTATATTATGAAAAACAAGCAGAATGAAATCATCTATATCGGCAAGGCTAAAAATCTGAGAAACCGTGTTACAAGCTATTTCAGAAAAGGCGCTGACCACCTGCCTAAGGTGGCTAAAATGGTTTCGCTGGTGAATGATTATGATTTTATAGTAACCGACAGCGAATACGAGGCGCTGGTGCTTGAATGCTCACTTATCAAGCTTCACAAGCCGAAATACAACATTCTCCTTAAAGACGACAAGGGGTATAGCTATATTAAAATTTCAAACGAGGAATACCCACGCATAACCTATGAGCTTCAGAAGGAAAACGACAGGGCTGAATACATCGGGCCTTTTACGAGTGGGTACACTGCAAAGCAGGCTGTTATTGAGGCGAACAAGGTTTTTATGCTCCCAACCTGCAAGAAAAAATTCCCTGCTGACTTTAAAAAATCACGTCCCTGCTTAAACCATTTTATAAAGCAGTGCAGTGGGGTTTGTCAGGGGAATATTTCAAAAGAGGAATACAACGAGACTGTTTCGCAGGCTGTTGAATATATAAGAAGTGGCTCTCAGGTCAGCGTTGAAAAGCTGACGGAGGCTATGTATAAGGCATCTGACGAGCTTAATTTTGAGCTGGCAGGGAGACTTCGTGACAGAATTGAAGCTATAAAAAACGGCGCACAAAACCAGAAAATTTTTGACGAAAACCTTAAAAACGTTGACGTTGTGGGTATTTCTGTAAACGGCGAAAACGCTTGTGCGTCGGTGATTATGTATAGAAACGGGCGACTTTGCGACAAGGCTGATTTTTTCCTTGGGGAAGCTGACGATATGGAAACTATGCGGGAGAATTTTATTCTGCAGTATTACTGCGACAAGGATATGATTCCAAGAGAAATTCTCCTTGACGGGGAAATTCCCGACATAGTTATGACAGAAAAATACCTCCGTGAAATTTCACAGAGGGCTGTTACTTTAAGTGTTCCGAAAAGAGGAAGTCTGCTTAGGCTTACAACTCTTGCAAAAAACAACGCAAGTGAATTTCTCGCCTTGAAGGTAGGGCGAAATGCCAAGGAAATCAACGCTCTTGAAGAATTAACCAAGGTTATGGGGCTTAAAAAGACGCCACTTTATATTGAATGCTACGATATTTCAAACCTTGCAAGTGCCGATATGGTAGCAGGTATGATTGTTTTTGAAAACGGGCGACCAAACAAAAAATATTACAAAAAATTCTCAATAAAAACAGTTTACGAGCAGAACGACTACGCTTGTATGCGTGAGGTTTTGGAAAGACGCTTTAAGAATTATTTTGAAAAAACCGACGAGGGCTTTTCAAGAATGCCTGATTTGATTTTTCTTGACGGTGGAAAGGGCCACATTAACGCAGTAAAACCACTTCTTGAAGAAATGGGAATTGACGTGCCACTTTACGGGCTTGTGAAGGATTCAAACCACAGAACAAGGGCGATTGCCACAAGTGGTGGGGAAATTTCAGTTTCCAAAAACAGAAGTGCATTTAATCTCATCACACAGATTCAGGACGAAGTGCACAGATTTTCCGTCAGCTATCAGGCAAAACGTCACAAAAAATCAACCTACCAGATGGAGCTCACAAAGGTTAGGGGCATTGGTGACGCAAAGGCTAAAAAGCTGATTATGTACTTTAAAACTATCGAAAATTTAAAAAATGCTGACGTTTCGCTTCTTAAAACTGTTGCCGGGGTAAACGAAGAAACAGCGCAGGCACTTTTTGACGTGATACACGAATTTGATTAAAGGACAGGACTTATGAATTTTAGTGAATGTATGGAATATATTTCCTCATACGACAGAAAAGGCAGGAGAATTTCCGACTTGTCAAGGGCGAGGGCGCTTATGGACCTTGTGGGAAACCCACAGGACAGCCTGAAATTCATCCACATTGCAGGAACAAACGGAAAAGGCTCAATGGCTCAGATGTTTTCTGAGATTTTAACTGCCGAAGGGTACAAAACAGGGCTTTTTACTTCGCCTTTTTTAATTGAATATTCTGACAGAATACGCATAAACGGCGAAAACATTCCAAAAGACAGGCTTTGTGAAACTGTTGAAAAACTAAAGCCGTTACTTGAAAGCTGTGAATTGAGAAATGATTTTTCCCAGTTTGAAATCACACAGGCGATTGCGTTTTCTTATTTTCTTCACGAAAAATGCGACGTTGTTGTGCTTGAAACGGGACTTGGAGGACTTGTTGACTGCACAAACGTGATAAAAAATCCCCTTGTGACGGTTATCGGGTCGGTTTCCTACGACCACACTGCTATTCTTGGGGAAACCTTAGAGGAAATTGCTACACAAAAAGCAGGAATTATAAAGAAAAACTGCCCTTGCATTTTATCGGCAGGAAACGATATGAGGGTTGTTAAAACTGTCCGTGAATACGCTATGGCTATGGAGTCACAGCTGTGTATTCCCAATCTGTCGCTTTTAAAGGTGTCACAAATGGGCATAACGGGTAGTGTTTTCAGCTACAAGGGTGTGGAATACGAAATTTCCATGCAGGGACTTCATCAGGTTTCAAACGCAATAACTGTTCTTGACGGAATAAAATTTGTCAGCGAAAAGCTTCCTGTCAGCGAAGCTTCCATAAAAACAGGGCTTAAAAAGGCTGTTTTAGTTGGGAGAGTTGAGGTTATTTCAAAAGACCCTCTTGTAATTCTCGACGGAGGGCACAATCCCGACGGAATGAAAGCCTTGTCGGAGGTTTTAAAAAATCTTCCAAAGCCGATTGTGGCTGTTGTGGGAATGCATTCGGACAAGAACTGCGAAAAATCTCTGGAAAATCTCATTCCTTACGTTTCGGAATTTATCGCTGTTGACGGGTTTTCGGAGATTGACACCAAAAAAAGCGACCTTTGTGAAATGGTCACAAGGCTTGGTGGAAGGTGTGAGGTGGGCGAAAGCGTTGAAAAAGCTGTTGCTGACGCAAAATCACGCTGTCAGAATGGCACAGCCGTAATCTGTGGCTCGCTGTATCTGGTGTCGTATGTGAAAACAATGTACACTGCATAATGCACAATGGACAATTAAAGCGTACAGAAAATCTGTACGCTTTTTGTTTTTTGTTGTGCTGACGCACGAAAAGTAAAAGTATGTTGTGTCAAAAACGTGCCACTGGCACCTTTTTGAGGGTGGTGCGTTTAGAACTACTACAAGGAACCTTTTTTACTTGAAAAAGGTTCCATCGTTTATAAGGCTGGCACCTTATAAACTCCCCTCC
>JAFTNX010000002.1 GCA_017451665.1 Oscillospiraceae bacterium
ACTCAGGCGGAAATACAACTACCCCTGACGAACCAGAAACACCAGACGAGCCTGTAACTCCTGATGAACCGGATACACCGGACGAACCGGAAACTCCTGATGAGCCGGAAACTCCTGATGAACCAACTACCCCTGATGAGCCAGCAGAGGGAGAAGATACAGGAAACTCAGAGGAAAATGCTGAAACAAACGAATAAGAATCCTCAGAGCAGGATTTTTTTCTGCTCTTTTTTTGTTGCTTTGAGCAGACCACAACAAATGAAATTTTGTGTGCCTTAATTGACAAACGCTTTTGTATTTGGTATAATGTTTTTTGTATTGTGGGTAAGTGTACCCAACGAAAATAAAAAGGAGATAAGCTGATGCTTTCGATAATAATCCCAAGCTACAACGAAGAGGGAAATGTAGCTAATACAGCACAGGTTGTTACAAAAATTATGGAAGATAATTCCATAGATTTTGAAATGATTTTTGTAAACGACGGCTCTAAGGATAAAACGTGGGAAAAATTAAGCGAGCTTTCTGAAAAGGACAAGCGTATCGTTTCGGTTAATTTTTCAAGAAATTTCGGAAAAGAGGCTGCTATTTTTGCAGGCCTTAAGGTGTGCGCAGGTGACTGTGCAGTAATTATGGACTGCGATTTGCAACACCCGCCACAGACAATCGTTGAGATGTATAACATCTGGAAAAATAACGATATCGACGTGGTTGAAGGTGTAAAAAGCGACAGAGGTAAGGAAAATATTCTCTATAAGGGATTTTCGGGACTTTTTTATAAGCTGATAAAAAAGGCGTCGGGACTTGATATGGCAGGCGCTTCTGACTTTAAGCTTCTTGACAGAACGGTTGTTGACGCACTTAACGAAATGCCTGAAAGACTTACATTTTTCAGAGCGCTTTCAAGCTGGGTGGGATATAAGACCGAAAAGGTTTATTTTGAAGTTGCAGAACGCTTTGACGGACAGTCAAAATGGTCGCTGAAATCACTCATAAAGTACGCTATAAGCTCAATCACATCTTTTACAAGTGCACCTATGCAGATTGTTACAGGCTGTGGAATTGCACTTTTTATCGTGACAATTATTCTTGGAATTCATACAATCTGGAACTATTTCGCAGGTAATTCCCTTGAAGGCTTTACAACGGTAATTCTTCTGCTTCTTATCACAAGCAGTATAATTATGTTCAGCTTAGGAATAATAGGCTATTATCTTTCAAAAATCTATGAGGAAATCAAACAACGTCCGAGATTTATTATCCGTGACGTGCTTAATAAAAACGACAGAAAGGAGAATGAATAATGAGCGAAGCCAAAGCTTTAAAAGCACCTAAAAGTGCTTTGAAAATGCCTTCACCAAAGGGTATTTTCAATAAGTTCAGAGGCTGGTGTTTTGACAAGAGATGGTATTTTCTTGCGTTTTTCCTGCCTGTTGTGGTAATGTATATCGCTTATTCTGTTTTTGGCGTTCATCCTTTCGGAGATGAATCTGTGCTTGTGCTTGACCTTAACGGACAGTATGTTTATTATTATGAACTTATGCACGACTGGTTCTGGGGCGACAGAAGTATAATTTATAGCTGGTCGAGAAACCTTTCGGGTGAGCTTTTCGGTGTGTTTGCATATTACCTTGCAAGCCCGTTTATGCTTATCGTGTGCCTGCTCCCGAGAGCGTGGATGTGCTATTCGGTAATGATTATGCAGCTTGCAAAAATAGGTGCAGCGTCAGTTACCTTTATGTTCTTCTTAAAGAAAATGGGCACAAAGAAAAACAGCACTCTTATTACCTTCTCACTTCTCTATTCGCTGATGTCTTATATGACAGTACAGCTTATGGACCCTATGTGGCTTGACGGCCTTGTGTATCTGCCACTGATTATGTGGGGAGTTCACAGACTTGTTGACGAAGGAAAAATGCTCCCTTATATTATCCCTCTCGCACTTATGTTTGTGGCACATTTCTATATCGGCTATATGATTGGATTCTTTACGCTGATTTATTATTTCTATGTGTGCTTTACAAAAGAGGGCAGAATTTTCCCTAAGAGCTTTATCGTAGTATGCCTAAAATTCTTTGTGGGAACAGTTATCGCAATTATGTGTGCGTGTATTGTAATTATTCCGGTTTATAATTCACTCAAACTCGGAAAGCTGGAATTTACTGAACCTGACTTTACTTTGAGAACTCAGTTTACATTTATCCAGTTCTTTGCAAAGCTTTTCCCACTGAGCTATGATACAGTGTATCCGACAGGACTTCCTATGATTTACTGTGGAACAC
Organism: Oscillospiraceae bacterium; assembly: GCA_017451665.1. Lineage (GTDB taxonomy): Bacteria > Bacillota > Clostridia > Oscillospirales > Ruminococcaceae > JAAZZIT01. The sequence continues at coordinate 2,280 of JAFTNX010000002.1, forward strand.
TTACACTTCTCCTTATCCCATCATATTTCCTTAATACAAAAATCAATACCAAGGAAAAAATCGGTGGCGGAGTGGTTGCACTTGTCCTTATTATGTGTATGTGGATTACACCGATTGATATGGCGTGGCATGGTTTCCAGGTACCAAACTGGCTCCCGTACAGATACTCATTCGTGTTCTCTGCAATGCTGATTTATATGGCTGCAAGAGCCTTTGAAAACCTTGACGGAGTTACAGGAAAAGCACTTGGCGCATCACTTTTCGGAATAGTAGCAATGGTATTCTACTATGAAAGCCAGGGACTTGAATACTTCAAGGCATTCAGAACAGTTATGCAGGAAGAAAAGGAAGTTGTTATTCCACAGGGAATTATCGTAACAATCCTTGCTGTACTCCTTTGCTATATTGCTGTTCATGTTATCCAGAAGAAAAATTCTAAAATCGCTTGCGTTGTTCTTGTGGGAATTGTCAGCCTTGAGCTTTTTGCAAATACTCTCGATACACTTGTTAAAAACGATATCGGTATCAATGCAGAAATCGAAGGCTATTCAGGACTTGTTTATTCCGACTATGACGGATATACAGACTATATGAAGGAGCTTATCAGCGTTGTTGATAAGGTTCACGAAACTGATGACGGCTTCTATCGAATGGAATCAACTTCACACAGAACAGTAAACGACCCTATCGGTGCTGACTATGCAGGTATATCACATTCAAGCTCAACTATGAATGCTCCTGCACTGAAACTCCTTGATAATCTTGGCTATGCATACGGTGGACATTATACAAAGTACGATGGTGCTACTCCTCTTACTGACGCTGTTTTTGGCATCAAGTATATCCTTGACAGAAACGACGACCACTATCGTTCACAGTATTTCCTGCCACAGCCTTATACACTTAAAATTCCTGCTGCCGAAACAGATACACCTACAAATGTTTATGAAAACCCATATGCACTTTCAGTAGGTATGGCTTCCGACACAAGAATCAAATACCTCACAATGGACCCTTATAATCCATTTGAAAACCAGAATAATCTTTTAAATTATATTCTTTCAAATGACTCTGATGTGGAATTCTTTGAGAGAGTTTACTACGAAAAGACAGATACAGAAAACCTCCAGAAGCAGAGCGTTTCAAACGACCATAAAAAGTATTCGTATATAAAGGAGTCGCTTGGTGAATGTCATATCGACTACCTCTTTAACTGCTACTTTGAAGGCCCGCTTTATATGTTCCTTCCTACAATGTACGAAAGAAAGGTTAATATCTGGGTTGCTTCTTCATCACTTGGGGAAGTGCCTGAGGATACAGATACCTTTAAGTATGTTGGCTCGTTCTTTGGCGGAGATGACTACTCAATTACTGAACTTGGTACCTTCAAGGAAGGCGACCACGTAAGAGTGAGAGTTACAATCACACCTGAAGAAAAGGAAGCTTACTGGATGGATGAACTTTTCTATGTGTTTAACTATGACGCATTTGAAGAGGCTATCAATACCCTTAAGGACAGACAGTGGAATATCACAAAGCATAGCGATACCTACCTTGAAGGTACTGTTACTGCCCAAAAGGGACAGCTCCTCTTTACAACTATCCCTTATGAAAACGGCTGGTCAATTGAGGTTGATGGAAGAAAGGTAAATCCGATTAAATGCCTTGATGACAGTATGATTGCTATCCCACTTCCAGAGGGAAAACATACCGTTACTATGAAATTCTGGCCTGACTATTTAACACAGGCAATTATCATTACAATCTGTGGAATACTTGCTCTTGCTATGGTTTTTGTTTTTGAATACAAGGACGGTAAAATCATAAAGAAAATTATTTCCACAAATAATAAACAAAATGGAAAATCCAATAAGGTTTCCGTCAAAAAACGACAGAAAAACAGTTGACAGATGAATTAAAATAGTTTATCATTTAATTGTCAAAAGACATTAAAGTTGAAAGGACGAGATTTATGAACAAAAAACTCACAAACACAAAAGGTTTTCCACTTGTAATGATGATTTTTGCATTTCTGTTTTCAGCGTGTGCTGTTGTGCAGGAATTTGTAATGCATCTTATTTACGAAAAGGCATTTGCAGGCGACGATAATATGGTAGACTATGTTCTCCTTAACGGAAAGGGCTTCTTTGACGTTTATGGAACAGCTGTTACAATGTTTGTATTTACATTCCTTGTAATGTTTACACTTATCGGTGGCGTCGGCAAAAAGACAACTGGTACAAAGGAAGGCGTTCTCCTTGTTATTACAGGTATCGCTTTTGCAGTAACTCCAGCTGTTCATTCTATTGAATTTCTTATCGACGGAAAACTCAACGACACAAAGTCTGACGGTGAGCTTTTCAGAGCAGTAAACCAGCTTGTATGCTACGGACTTCCTGCTGTAATCGGTTTGTTTATCGTCTTTTC